>NZ_CEZBFX010000021.1:25042-58329 GCF_982964205.1 Roseofilum sp.
ATGGTGCAATGCAGATTGAGAGCCTTGGGTGACGATCTGTAATTGGGGTGAAAATTGGGGTAAAAATCGTTCTTGCTCGATGATGGCTTGCACTAAGGACAAGGTCGTACCACAGCCCAGCTCAGATAAGCGGTTTAAATCTTCAAGGCTGAGGTAGGAGTCGGTGGGGGGTTCTAAGGTCCAACATTGGACAATGCCTGATAATTGTGGATATTCGATTGCCACTTCTGCTATCAGTTTCCTAAAGTCTTGGGGGTTATGGGGATCGATCTGCCAGTGTTTGGGGGCAATCCGTTGGTAGTTGTCTCCCCTGCCAACTAAGATACAGGTAGCGGCGAGGTCTTCTAACTGAGCTGCTAGGGTTTGCGCCACTCCAGTGCGATCGGCAAATATCAACCAACTCTGGGATGTTGCGTTTGGTTTTCTCGGCTCAGAGTCAGCTTGAGCGAGGATAAGAGCTTGTTTAGATAAAACGTCATCAACCTTTGCTTCTTGGGGAAGGGAGGAAACCGGAGTAAAGCCCGTTTCTTGTAGCAGGTGTTGCCACTGATGTCTGTTCAATAGGGGATGATCTCGTCGGTATTCCGTATCGCTAAATTTCCACCATCCCTCTAATAATCCGAAGATCAGATCCACCCACTGTTGAGGTTCGGTTGCTTCGAGTAATAGGAGGAGTCCACCGGGGGCTAAGAGTTGGCGCACATGGGTGAGAGTGTGGCGAATATTCGAGGTGGCATGGAGAACGTTGGCAGCGATAATCAGGTCATAGTGATGATTGGGGAATCTTTGGGATGCTGGGTTTTGTTCAATGTCAAGGGTTTGATAGGTGATGAAGGGATAGTCGGAGAATTTTTCTTTGGCTTTGGTGAGAAATAGGGGGCCTAAGTCTGTAAAGGTATATTGGATTTGACTGGGAGGGAGAGTGGGGAGAATGGCGCTGGTTGTGCCTCCAGTTCCCGCACCGATTTCTAGGATGCGTATGCCTTGACTGGGAGGGAGGGTTTCTAGGAGGCTGGCGATCGCCTGTTGCACTAAGCTATTCATCGCCTGAGATACGGGAGAGTCTTGGTACAGTTGGGTTGCACCGGTTAGATCTCCTTCTGGAAACACCAGTTGTACGGGGTCTTGAGTTCCTTGTAAAACGGAGCTGAGTTGGGAGGCACAGCGATGGAGTAAGCTGAATTCAGCGATGGCTTGAGGATAGCGATCGCGCAACGTTTGATAGGTTGAGCTAGGATTAACGGGTGGCAAGGATTTCAAAGTTTCCCATTCTTCTGCTGTTTGATGCAGAATTTGGGCTTCTTCTAAAGACACCAACAGGCGCTTAAGCAATCGATGATGAGCTGGGATAATCCCCAACTGTGCCGCGAGCTGTTCTAAAGAGAACGATTCTCCTGATTCATAACACCAACCTAGGGTTTGCAAAGCCTGCACAATATACTCCCTAGCTAAGTGTTCTAACTGCAAGGGAATTTTGTCATAACCTTGTAAAGCCGGGCGATTTGCCAGTTCAGAAAGCTGAGGAACTAACTGGGCTTGTAGGGTTGGGGGAGACTGGAGACTTTCCCCGGAAAATCGAGAGCCAAAGCACGCCCTACAGCGCCATTGCACACCATAACATTCTTCTAAAATGGGGGGGCGATCGCTGGTTTCGTTTGCCTCTTGCGCCAGAAGTTCTAGCAGTTTGGGCATCAGTTTCAACTCAGTTTCGGAAAGAGACCCCTTTTTCTGCAATCGTTCGGTCAAGGCAGAAAGCTCCTGGGGGGAACCCAAAGATCCCCAAGAGGGCTGGTGGGGGGCGGATTTCGGCTGTTCTAACCAATAGCGCTGTCTCTGAAAGGGATAGGTGGGTAAGAACACTTTGTGGCGTTTCTGTTGGTGGTGAAACCCCGACCAGTCGATCTCGACTCCTTGGGTGTACAGTTGTCCTAAACTGGATAACATTTGTTGCCAGTCTCCTATCCCCGGACGCAGGGAGGGTAACCACATCCCTCGATCGTCAGACACACACGATCGCCCCATTCCTAAGAGGATGGGTTTGGGCCCAAGTTCTAGGAAGATGGGATAATCTTGCATTGCGGTCATGGCAGATGCAAACTTCACGGGTTGGCGCAGATGATCGACCCAGTAGTGGGCTGTGGCGATCGCCTCCCCGGCTTGTTCTCCAGTCACATTAGATACGAAAGGAATTTGGGGCGGATGGTACGCGATCTGTTGGGCAACTGCTCTAAACTCAGCCAAAATGGGTTCTATCAGAGGAGAATGGAAGGCATGGGAAATGGGCAAATTTTGGGTCTTGATGCCTTCAGATTCCAGTTGCTCCACAATGTCTTTTAGGATCGTTTTTTCCCCAGAAATAACCACACTTTCTGGACCATTAATGGCGGCAATTGCTGCTTGTTTTTGGTAAGGAAGTAGTCGGGGACGCAGGTCAGATTCAGAGGCTTTAACCGCCGCCATTAAGCCATTTTGCGGTAAGTTTTGAATCAATCGACCCCGGGCAGCCATTAACCTTAAGCCGTCTTCTAAACTGAAGACTCCAGCAACACAAGCGGCGACGTATTCTCCCACACTGTGACCCATAACAACTCTGGGTTGAATTCCCCAGGATTGCCACAGTTTAAATAGAGCGTATTCTAGAGCAAAGAGGGCGGGTTGAGTATAGGCGGTTCGATCGAGGAGTGGGGAGGGTTCTGCCTCTGAGTCTGGGTAGAGGATTTCCAGGAGAGGGCGGTCTAATTCATAACCGAGAATGGTGTTGCACTGGGCGATCGCCTCCCGAAAAACGGGCGAACTCTCGTACAATTGCCGACCCATGTTGACATATTGGGAACCTTGACCCGTAAATAAAAAGGCGATTTCAGGGGGTTCTGTGCTGGTTGATACCTCTGCACCATAGACCGCGATCGCTTCTGCTGGCTCTAAGAGATAGCTGTGCAATTGCTGCTGCAAGGCTGAATGACTTGATGTAATCAGCGCTAATCGATGATTAAAATGACTTCTACCTAAATGAGTAGTATAAGCCAAATTTGCCAGATCGAGTTCTGGATAAGTGGACAGATAATCTTGATAAGAATGGACTAATTCACCCAGTGCCTTTGGCGTTTTTGCTGAAAGAGTTAAGAGCTGAACCGGCGGTTCTGAACTGTCTTCAGCCTCCGATTTTTCCGGTTGTTTAACGGGCGCTTCTTCTACGAGAATATGGGCATTTGTGCCACTGGCTCCAAAGGAACTAATCCCTGCAATTCGCGGTTCACTTTCAGTTTCCCAATCTAGAAGAGACTGGGGAATTTTCAACGGTAAACGATCCCAATCTAGATGAGGATTAGGTTGTTGGACATGGAGATGAGGCGGAATTTGGCGGTGCTGAAGAGATAAAATAACTTTAATTAATGCAGCAACTCCGGCGGCAGCTTCTAAATGGCCAAAATTGGTTTTCACTGAACCCATCATCAAGGGGTTTTCTTGAGAGCGATTTTTACCATAAATCGCCGATAACGCTTCAATTTCAATCGGGTCGCCCAAGGAAGTTCCCGTACCATGGGTTTCCACATAACTGACTTGATGAGGGCTTAATTTGGCACTCTTGAGAGCCTCTTGAATGACTTTCTTTTGCGCCATACGGCTGGGAACCGTCATCCCGCTACTCGGACCATCATGATTAATGGCCGAGCCTCGAATTAACCCCCAGATAAAGTCTCCATCAGCGAGGGCATCTGAGAGTCGTTTTAAGACGACCACTCCACAGCCTTCGCCCTGTCCATAGCCATCGGCAGACGCATCAAAGGTTTTGCAGCGTCCGTCGCGAGAGAGCATATTCAGTTGGCAGCGACCAATGGTACTGGTGGGGGATAAAATGAGGTTGACCCCACCGGCTAAGGCTAAATTCGATTCTCGCGATCGCAAACTTTGGCAGGCTAGATGAATAGCAACTAAAGAGGTAGAACAGGCCGTATCCAGTTGGATATTGGGCCCTTGCAGCCCTAAAAAATGGGAAATTCGCCCCACTCCAATACTGCGTCCCATGCCCAAACCCGATGATTCATCGGTTCCTCCTTGCTCTTGGTATTGAATTCTCAAGCTGGCATAATCATCGGTGCAGATCCCCATATACACACCCGTTTGGCTATGTCGCAGGTGTTCTAGGGTTACTCCAGCATTTTCTAGGCTCTCCCAGGTCACTTCTAAAAGGATGCGTTGCTGAGGGTCTAAGCCGACCGCATCTCTGGGGGAAATACGGAAAAAGTGGGGGTCAAATCGATCGACATTTTCAATAAACCCGCCTTCTTTCGTGTAGGTTTTCCCCGGTTTTCCGCCCTCTGGATCGTAGTAGTCTTCCAAGTTCCAGCGATCGCCGGGTACTTCGGAAATGGCATCAATTCCTTGTTCCAAAAGATGCCAATAGGTGGCACTATCCTTGGCTCCTCCCGGAAACCGACAACCGAGACCAATAATAGCAATGGGTTCCGTTTGTGCTTGAGTTAACGCTTCAAGTTTGCCCCGCATTTGCTTGAGCGCTTGCAGCATCTTCCGAGAAGAATCAGGAGTCGGTTGAGAGGAAGGTGAGGTCTGATTCATGGTTACTCTCCTTCGGCTAACAAGGTTTCAATCCCTTCGAGTTCTTGGGAAATTTCATCTTCTAACTGCTCATCCGATAAGTCACTGAGTTCTGCACTCCATGGAGTCGAGGAGGTTGGATTTTGCTCCCCAGAAGCGGGTTCAGTAAAGAACTCTGTGAGGATAAATTCGGCTAAATCCCGGATATTCGAGCAATCAAATAAAGTGGCGGCACTCAGGGCACAGGATAAGCCAGCACTGAGTTCATTTCTTAGCTCAACGGCGGTGAGGGAATCGATACCCATCTCAAAGAATCCTAGCTGTAAATCGGGAAGTTGGTTGGCTGGATATTTGAGCAGTTTACCGATTTCTTGTTGGATATATTGAGTTAAGCGTTTTTTACGCTCTGGCAAAGACGCTCTTTGCAGTTGGGTGAGAATTTCAGATTGGGGTGCTGTGGAGGGCGTTTCGTCTTCTTCGGGCGATCGCAATCCCATGTGTTCCAAGAATAGGCGATCCTTACCCACGGTGTAAATCTCTTTGAACCGACTCCAATCGACCTCAGCTACAGTGGTTTGCACCTGAGAGCTATTCCAAAGTTGCTCTAAGGCTCCCATCCCTTGGGCTGGAGAAATGGAGTACACGCCTCGCTTACTCAGCTCTTCTAAATCTTCTGCATTGGCCATACCGCCTCCAGACCAAGCCCCCCAATTAATACTCATCCCCGGTAAGCCCAGAGAGCTACGATAATGGACTAAGCTATCAAGAAAGGCATTGGCTCCGCCGTAGTGAGATTGACCAAAAGAACCCCAAACGGCAGCAATGGACGAAAAGCAGACAAAACACTCTAGGTCTAGAGTTTGAGTCAGTTGATGGAGATTCCATCCTCCCGTCACTTTGGCCGCGAGAACGGACTCCAAGTCTGCATGGGTAATGTTTTCTACCGGTTCAATCCCTCCAGAAACCCCAGCTAGATGAATCACGCCTTTGAGGGGGGGCATGGAGTCGGGGATTTTCTCTATTACAGATTCTAAGGCTTGGCGATCGCACACATCGACTTGTAGCGCCCTCACCTTAGCGCCTTGTTCCTGCAAACGAGCAATCTGATTCTGTTTCTCTGGAGACGGTTGACTTCGACTGATTAAAATCAGAGATTTTGCTCCTTTCTCAATCATCCATTCAGCCGTTCGCAAACCCAGCGCTCCCAGTCCCCCAGTAATCAAATAAGTACCGTCTTCTGTAAAGGATACCGCTTCCGACTCAGCCACTAGGGTTTTCGCTAAACGGGCAACATAGGCTTGTCCAGAACGAAACGCAATTCGGTCTTCAGCCGTGGGATTGAGCAGTTCGGCGAGCAATACTTCCACCCCATCCATTTCTGGGTCTAAGTCCACTAAAGCTCCCCATAAGTGAGGATGTTCTAAAGACACTACCTGTCCAAATCCCCATAAACTCGATTGAGCAACGGCTAAGTTTTTGGGATTTTTCCCTACGGGTTGACTCCCTTGAGTCACGAGCCAAAGTTTCGGCCAGTTCCTCTTTAAGCCCGATTTGAGCAAACCTTGCAGGAGATGTAGGGCACTGCCACAGCCCAAATTTTGGGCAGTTCTTAACCCCTCTTCACTTAAGTTTTCTGGAGTAGAACTCCCCAAACTCCAGAGATGAATCACTCCTCGCCAATCTTCAGGATGAGTTGCCACTAATTTCTGGCACAGGTCTGTAAACTCTTGGGGGTTTAAGGGGTTAACTTCCCAATCTTCTGGTTCCTTGTGTTGAGTCTGACCTTCTGGATAAACTAATGTACACTGCTGACCCTGTTTTTCTAGCAAACCTTTTAAGCGTTTCCCGAACCCGTTTCGATCCGCTAAAATCAGCCAATGTCCAGGCTTTTGTTCTGTAGAAACTTTGGGATTTTCTTCCCGCAGTTGCCATTCAATGCCATAGAAAAGCTGTTGTAGGGAGACCTCTGGATAAGTGAGAGAAACGTCAAGCTGTTTCTGGTTTAATTCATACAGTTCTTGAACGGATAGATTCTCCTGTTTTTGTGCAGTGACCAGGACATAGCTCAATAATCCCTTACGCAATAACTTGTATAAGTTCATGTAGGACTCAATCCCAGTTTTGGCATTTTCGTTTAGGTTCTTGAGCTGGCAAATATAATCAATATTGTCTTGTACATTGGGGTCATAGAGTCCATTGCCGACTTCATGGCTAATATCCACATAACTGACGACTTGCAGATGATGGTTAGAGAGTAGTTCAATCCATTCAGCTTTGGTAATTAGATAGGAAGAGTGGGCTTCGTAGTCAATGGAGAAGGACGCATTGGAGAAAAAGTCAGCAAAGACGAGATGTCCATTCTCATTCAGGTGGCGATCGATGTTATCAAAGAGTCCTTTTTTATCGGGAATATGACAAATGACTTCAAATCCATAGACTAAATCGTAGGAACCTGGGAAATCATCTTTAGAACTATCTCGACGTAAAATTTGGGCGCGGTCTTGTAACTTGAATTTCTCGATTTTACCGCTTCCAATTTCTACTTGCTTGCTGGATAAGGTATATCCCGTGACGGATAAATGGGGATACTTGCGAGTGAGTTCAACGACATCTGTTCCATGACCACAGCCCACATCCAAGGCTCTTTGACAGGCCGAGAAGTCGATGACTCTCCAGGACATTTTCCTCATTTCCTGTCGAGCGGCTCTTGCTATTTCGTAAGATTGGGTAGATTTTTCACCAATAAACACCCAGGAAAAGCCATTAATGATTTGGGGAAGCGCTGGGTAGTTAATAATCGCGTCTTCATCTTCAATTGCCGATAATTCATCATAGTAATCACCCAGAAGCGTTTTCGACTCATTAGGGCCATTTTGACCATTGTTCAACAACAGGATTTCTAAAGCTCGCAGTTGTTCTGGAGAGAGTCGAGACAGTCGCTGAAATATTTGAGCCAAATCTTCAAACTGATTCATAATGCATTACCCTATTTTTTGATGACTTTTATAGATTTTTACTATTTTACTTTTAGCGAATTGTAGATTTTATTTCCTCCTCGGACATCTGTTCAACTTGAGTTGAAATCTCAGATACCTTTTCCCAATCACCAGCTAATAGGGATGCAAAGATGGGGGATTGACTGTGGGTCTTTAAAAACGATTCTAGTTCTAGATTCGACATGTTTTCAACCTGTTCTAAGTGGTGTTGAAACTCCTGTAACTGACCATTTTTAAAAGCTTGGATGGCTAATCTGGCATAATAATTAGGCATGATATCAGAAGAGGGTTTTTCTGCCAATTCAGGTATTTCTACCCAATAAGATTGGTGTTGAAATGGATAGGTGGGTAAGATGGATTTTTGACGAGTATAAGGACGATCGCCGCCTTTCCAATCGACTTTAATCCCTCTGATATATAACTGGCTTAAACTTGATAGGATTTGTTGCCAGTCCTGGATGGCTGGATGTAAGGACGGTAACCACAAAATTTCAGGCTCAGAAATGCAGTATCGTCCCATGCCTAATAAGATGGGTTTGGGGCCAATTTCGAGGAAAATTTTACATCCTTCTTGATGTAAGGTTTCCATGCTGGGGGCAAATCGGACGGGTTGACGAATATGATTGACCCAGTAACGAGCTGTAGCGATACTAGAGTCGGCGCGAGTTCCACTGAGATTGGAGATGAGGGGAATTTTGGGCACGTGGTAGGTGATGGAATTGGCGATCGCCTCAAACTCCGCTAATATGGGTTCCATTAACTGAGAGTGAAATCCATGGGAAACGTTGAGCAACTTAGTTTTAATCCCCTGGGACTCTAACTGGTTGCACCAATGGGTGATGGCGTTTCTGGCTCCAGAAATGACGACACTGGTCGGGCCATTAATAGCGGCAAGGGATAGATTAGAATCAGAGGCGATCGCCGCTTTCACCGTTTCTTCGGATGCCATAACGGCTGCCATTGTCCCCTCTCCGGGTAAGTTCTGCATCAACTTGCCCCGTGCAGCAATCAGTTTTAAACCGTCTTCTAAACTAAACACCCCAGCGACGGTAGCGGCTACATATTCTCCCACACTATGACCCATCACCCAATTGGGTTTAATTCCCCAAGATTTCCACAGTTGAACGAGGGCATATTCTAAGGCAAACAATGTGGGTTGAGTATAGGCAGTTTGATCTAAGAGAGCATCTGAATCACTCGTCTGAGGATAGAGAAGGTCTAGTAAAGACCAATCGAGTTGGGAGCGTAAAATGGCCTCGCACTGCTCTAAAGCTTGGCGAAAAATGGGTTGAGTTTCATACAGCTCTTTGCCCATATTTAAATACTGAGAGCCTTGTCCGGTAAAGAGGAAGGCAAGTTTAGGGGGTTTGGCCTCATTTTGCAGGTATCCCGACCATCGATTTTGTTCAGAACCTCGCAGTTTATCGAGTAACTCTTGTCGATCCTGAGCTAAAAGTGCCAGACGATGATTAAAATGCGATCGCCCCGTATTAGCCGTAAAGCAAATATCAGCGAGTTGTAATTCTCGATGGGTTTCCAAATGGGTTGAGTAGCGCTCAATTAACTCAGATAGGGCTTTTTCAGTTTTTGCAGATAGAGTTAAGAGATGGTAGGGACGCTCGAATTCTGCTTCACTTCGACTCGCTAGAGGCGCTTCTTCCAAGAGAATATGGGCATTGGTTCCACTAGCACCAAAAGAACTCACTCCTGCAATTCTCGTACCTTCTTTAACTTCCCAAGGGGTGAGTTGGGTGGGAATATAGAAGGAAGTCTCTGGCCAATTAAATTTAGAGGTAGGTTGTTTCAAGTGCAGATGAGGCGCAATCTGTTGATGTTGCAACTGTAAAATGACTTTCATCACCCCAGAAATGCCTGCTGCGGAAGCCAAATGACCGATATTCGTTTTCACTGAGGCGATCGCCAAAGGCTCCTTTCTCGCCCCGTCTTGGGCAAACACTTCCGCCAAAGATCTTAATTCAATGGGGTCTCCGAGGGGCGTTCCTGTGCCATGAGCCTCAATATAACTCACCTGAGAAGGATTCAGTTGGGCATTTCTCAAGGCTTGACGAATCACCTGCTGCTGGGAAGCACTATTGGGAACCGTAAAGCCACTGGTTGGCCCATCTTGATTGACCGCAGAGCCTCGAATGGTTGCTAAAATAGGGTCCCGTGAGTCTAAAGCATCCGATAGACGTTTGAGGACTAACATCCCACAACCCGATCCCCAACCCGCACCATCGGCACCCTCATCAAAGGTTTTACACCGACCATCGGGGGAGGACATTTGGGCTTGAGAGAGCCAAATAAAGCCATTAGGCAAAAGAAATAGGTTCACCCCACCGGCTAAAGCCATATCACATTCTTTTTGGCGTAAGCTATTACAGGCTTGATGGAGCGCCACTAGAGAAGAAGAACAGGCTGTATCGATCGCCATGGAAGGGCCAGTTAATCCAAAGGTATAGGATAAGCGACCGGCTGCACCATATAAGGGTAAACCGGTTACTGCATAGGCTCCCATACTCAGGTCAGCGTTGGATTGTTTGGCAATCCAACTATATTCTGTGGCACTGATGCCCACAAAAACTCCGGTGGGACTCCCTTGTACTCGGTCGGGAATATTACCGCTCTGCTCTAAAGCTTCCCAACTGACCTCTAGCAGTAAACGATGTTGGGGGTCAATGGTCATCGCTTCTCGCGGTGAAATATTGAAAAAATGCGGGTCAAATTGGTCAATATTATCCACGCATCCCGCCTTACGGGTGTACATTTTCCCCGGAGTTCCCGGTTTGGGGTCATAGTAGTCATTGACCTTCCAGCGATCGCCCTTGAGTTCGCTAATGCCATCGCCCCCCTCAGATAAAAGATGCCAAAAGGCTTCCGGAGTATTTGCGCCTCCAGGAAAACGACAGGCCATCCCGACAATGGCGATCGCTTCCGTTTGGGCATTTTCCAGAGTTTTGATCTTATTTTTTAATCCTTCAATCACCAACACAGAGCGTTGTAAAGGGGAAAGTTCGCTAGATTTACTCATCGTTTTCAAGTCCTAATTCTGCCCATTCTTGATTAATCAAATCTTCCATTTCCTGTTCAGAAAGCTGCCCGACATCAACCGTTAATTCTTCCATCTCTTGTTCAAGCAATTGATTCGATCCCGATTGACTCATTTCTTCTGCATCCTCTCTATCCCAACCCATAACTTTTCGCCCGATATACTCCGCTAAACTCAAGATATTAGGAAATTCAAAAACTAATGTCGTCGGTAAAGCACAGTGGAAATCGGCTTCCAGACGAGTCTTGAATTCCACCGATGTTAAAGAATCCATCCCCATTTCAAAAAAGCCTTGTTCAGCCCTAGGCATTTGAATTTCTTTGAGTCCTAAAACCCTCATCGTCTGCTGTTGAATATGACCAATAACTAAATCCATCCGTTCGCTCTCTGAAGCCTGATTCACCTGTTCCAGAATTTGACCGGTCTGCTCTTGACCTTCATGACTTAAAGATTGAAGCTCTATCTCCTCTAGCAGTAATCTCTGTCTCCCCATCTCATAAAGCGGTTTAAAGATGCTCCAGTCAATATCAGCCACCATCGCTTGGCCCTGCTTCCTCTGCAACATCCGGGTTAACGTTAATTTCGCTGTATCAGTAGACAACGCACACACCCCTCGTTTTTTAAATTCGGTCAACTCTGTTTCACCCCTTAAATTGCCTACGGATAAAACCCCCCAATTCAGGGTTAAACCCGATAATCCTTGGATTTGTCTGTAGCGGACGACACTATCGGCAAAATAATCCGATGCGCCTTGCTGTATCTGACCCGATAAACCCACCACAGAAGCCAAAGAAGAACAATTCACGAAGCAATCTAACTCGCGATTCTGAGTGATTCGGTGTAAATTCCATAGCCCTAACATACCACGATGGACTTCCATTTTTAACTCAGAAAAGAGTTTTTCTGTTATTCTGGTGATATTGCTTAACTTAAAAGTATAAATAATTCCTTTTAAGGGAAGCCTATCCCTATCCAGTTCAGCAAAAACCCTTTGTACTTCCTCCCAACCCGTCAAGTCAGCTTGAATCAACCTAATTAGCGCACCCTGGTTTTGTAACTGATTAATTTGAGCATTTTGATCCGGTGACGGTTGCTCAGGACTGATTAAGACCAAATCTCGAAAACCTTGAGCTACCATCCACTCCGTTATGGGTAAACTCAAACCGCCTAATTCTCCAGCAACGATATAAGTAGCATTCCTGTCCAGAGTTTGAGATCTAGAGAATTGGCGATCGGGTTTAACCAATCGCTGAACATAACGAGATTGTCCTCGAAATGCAATTCGGTCTTCTCCTTCTGGAGTGTCAATTTCTGTGCATAAAATTCGACTGGATTCATCCCAAGAAACCTGGGGATCTAAATCAATGAGTCCGCCCCATAACTCTGGATATTCCAGAGAAATCGTCAACCCCATTCCCCAGAGGAAAGATTGAGCTAATCCGGATAAAGATGAATCAGCAACAACCAGTTGTGAATCTTGTGTTGCGATCCATAAGCGGCAAGACGAGAGCCGGTTCAGTCGAGAGAGGCTTTGGACTAAATATAAAAGGCTTTGAGAGTGCCAGCTTAGATTTTCTTGAATCGCTTCTGGACTCATTTGCTCTAAACCAGGACTATCTAATCCCCAGAGATAAACGACATGGGTTTGAGTGGATGACGATAAAGAGAAGGAGGTCAATAGATCGTCAAATTCTTGAGGATTTTGGGGATTGATTCCCTCTCCTGGAACAACCAATCGATAGTTTTCTTGCCTGGAATCCAGGGTTTTAGCCAAAGCTTGACCTAAGCATTGTCGATCGGCAAAAATTAACCAGTTTTTCTCCAGGGATTGAGGAGAGGATTCGCCCGTTTTATCCGCCTGTGCAACGACTACTGCTTGCTGAGATAAAACCAAGGGCATCGGGTCAAATTCAGGAACAGTAATGGCTTGACTAAATCCCGTCTCTTGTAGCAGCTTTTTCCATTGTTCGCGACTCAATAACGGATAGTCAGGTCGCAGTTCTGTATCTTCAAATCTCCACCATCCTTCTAAGAGTCCAAAAATCAAATCCACCCATCTAATCTGAATATTGGCTTCTAATAAGATTAACAGTCCGCCAGGTGCTAAGAGTTGCCGCACATGGGATAAGGTTTCCTGTAAACTACGGGTAGCATGAAGGACATTAGCGGCAATAATAATATCGTAGTGATGGGACTCAACGCCTTGAGTATTGGGATTAACTTCGATGTCGAGAGTTTGATAAGTAACAAACTTGTAATCTTGGAATTTTTGTTGGGCTTTAGTGGTGAATAAACTGCCCACATCTGTGAAAAGATATTGGGTTTGTTCCGGCGCAAAATGGGGGAGGACTGAGCGGGTTGTGCCTCCGGTTCCGGCTCCAATTTCGAGAATTTTTATGCCTTGGCGATCGGGAATAGTTTTCAAGCTATTAACCACTACATTTTCGATCAACTCATTCATCACTTTGGCTGCTGGAGAGCCTTGATACATTTCAATGGCATCGGTAAAATCTCCTTGCGGAAAAACCAACTGCACCGGATCTATGGTGCCTCGTAAAACTTGGCTCAGTTGACTCGCGCAACGCCCAAGCAAGGTTAATTCAGCTTTAGCGGTGGAATATTGATTGAGAAGGTTTTGATGCTGCCTCTTCGGATTTACTTCTGGCAAGGGTTGGAGGACTTGCCAGTGGTGATTTTCCTGGTTTAAAATTCCCTCTTCTGCCAGGATTTGTAGCATTCGATTGAATAACCGAGAGGCACTGGGAAGGATACCGAATCGATCGATGAGAGTTGCTGTTTCTAATTGCTCTCCTACGGGGTAAGACCAACCGATTTCCTGTAAGCATTGAATGATATAGTCTACACTGAGGGATTCTAAATGGGCGGAAATTTCGGTATAGTTCTGTAGGTCATTCTCGGCTAAAAGGCGTTGAGACGTTGTATTGAGGGTTGAATATAAGTCTTGAGGAGAGGGCAAAAACTTAGCGGCTCGATCGCCAGAGAAATTGGCTTTTGGTTTCCAATGCAGTTCGTAGAGCCAAGGGGCAAGCGGATCGGGTTCAATTGGAGGATCTTGTGGATTGTTTTGATACTGTTTGAGGAGGTCTAGGAGTTTCGGCAGTAAGGCAATTTCGCTGGGGGATAGGTCACCGAACTGTTGCAAGTTTTGAGCTAAGATTTCAGGGGTTTCGGGCAGGGGAGGATTGGGGTTAACGGAACTCTGATTTTGAGTCAGAACTGAGTGAGGCGTTTTAAGCCAATATCGTTCTCTTTGGAATGGGTAGGTTGGTAAGGTGAGGGGTTTACGGTTCGGGAGGTAAGGGCGATCGAATCCTAACCAATCACCGTTGACTCCTCGGACATATAACTGAGCTAAACTTGATAAGAGTTGTTGCCATTCTTGACCTTGAGAGGATAAGGATAGGAAATAATTATCTGGCTTTTGAGGAGTCGAGTGTTGCTCTGTTGTCGATAAACTTGGGGTTTGCCCGAGTTCTAGGAAGAGATACTCTGCTTGTGCTTGTAAGGTTTGGATTTTTTCTGCCCATGGATAAGGGAGTTGGCGGGGGGTTATCCAGTAATCTGGTGTGGAGATAGGGGGGTGGGAGTCTGCGATCGCGAGAAGGGGAATACGAGGGGGAGAGTAGACGATCGCCTGAGCTATTGAGGTTAAGTGGGTTGAGTCTGCTGTGATTAAACGTAATGCGTCTTCTAGACTGAAGACTCCAGCGACGCAAGCGGCGACGTATTCTCCCACATCATGACCGAAGAGTAGATCGGGTTCAATGCCCCAAGACATCCATAACTGACAGAGGGCATATTCTAGGGCAAATAGAGCCGATCGCCGGATCGGTTGTTCAGGTTGGCTTTCTTGGGAGTGAGAATAGAGGAATTGTACGATCGAGCTGGGGAACTGAGAACTCAGGAGGCGATCGCATTCATCGATCGCTGCTTTGAAGATGGGGGACTGTTTATACAAGTTCTCTCCCCAGTTGCCAGAGTCTAAAGGTTCCCCAGGAAACAGAAAAGCGACTTTAGGGGAGGACATTAGACTGGGAAGATCTCCGCTCCAAAGCTCGGGGGTTTGTTGTCCGGTTTGCCAGCGATACAGTTTTTCTTGTAGGTCTTGTAGACTGAAGGCGATCGGAGCAAGTCGATGTTCGAGGTGAGCGCGACCGGTGTTCAGACTGTAAGCTAGGTCTGCAAGCTTCACGTGGGGATGGGATTCGAGATGACGCTGCACTCGAGTGACTAATTCCTGAAGTGCCGTTTCGGTTTTTGCCGATAGGGTGACGAGATGATAGGGACGGTCTGAGGGATTTACGGAGGGGTCTTGGGGATCTGGGGCAGGTGCTTCTTCCAGAATGACATGGGCATTGACTCCGGTAAATCCAAATGAACTCACGCCAGCATAGCGCTTTCCGGGAACAGTCCAAGGGGTGAGTTGGGTGGGGACGGCGATCGCCGAATTGTCCCAATCGATTTTGGGGTTGGGCTGATTAAAATTCAAATGGGGAGGAAGGGTCTGATGTTGCATCGCTAACACCACCTTCACGACTCCCGATATTCCGGCGGCGGCTTCTAAGTGGCCGATATTGGTTTTCACTGAGCCAACCCATAAGGGACAGTCTTGGGAACGTCCTTCACCTAACACCGCCGCCGCAGCATTGAGTTCGATCGGATCGCCTAAGGAGGTTCCGGTTCCGTGAGCTTCTAAGTAACCGATCTCTTGGGGGTCAATCTCCGCTTGGCGTAATGCTTGGCGAATTAAGCGCTGTTGAGCTTGACCGTTGGGAACGGTGAACCCGCTGCTGGGCCCGTCTTGATTGACTGCACTGCCTCGGATGATTGCCAGCACTGGGTTACCGTCTTTTTGGGCATCTGACCATCGCTTCAAGATCGCGATCGCGCAGCCTTCCCCGCGACTGTAGCCATCTGCTGTTGCATCGAAGGTTTTGCACAGACCATCAGCCGAGAGCATATTAGCTTGGGAAGCGAGCAGATAGGAGGTGGGGGTCAGATGGAGCTTCACGCCTCCGGCGATCGCCATCTCACATTCTCCCAAGCGCAAACTATTGCACGCTTGGTGAAGGGCGACCAAGGAAGAAGAGCAAGCGGTATCAATGGCTATGGCAGGCCCCGTTAATCCCAGGGTATAAGACAGACGACCAGCCATGCCCGAAAAGGTATTGCCTACCCCAGCATGGAGAGCGATCGGACTATCTGGTTCTTGGGCTAAATGTTGATGGACTAATTCGGCATAATCTTGTCCATCATTACCAATAAATACACCAACAGGCTGTTGAGCTAACCGTTGAGGCACGGCACAGGCCCGTTCGAGAGCCTCCCAAGTGACTTCTAGAAGCAAGCGCTGTTGGGGATCGAGGGCAGTGGCTTCCCTGGGAGCAATGCCGAAAAACGTGGGATCGAAGCGATCGACTTCTGAGAGAAAGTTGCCGTAGGGAGTGGCGATCTGATCGCCTACGGACTCAAAATCCCAACGATCTGGCGGAATTTCTTGGCGCGTATTCGTTCCTGTGGCCAGCACTTGCCAGAATCGATCGAGGTCTGTCGCGCCTCCAGGAAATCGACAACCGATGCCAATAATGGCGATCGGTTCTTTGAGGGAGGAGGATGGAGGAGCCGACTGAGCGGGGGTTGGGGCTGGATCGACGGTTAATTGTTCTGTCGCCAGATAGTGACTCAGTTGCTCGATGTTGGGAAAATCAAAGGTGAGCGTGGAGGGTAATCGAACGCCCAACAGACGAGTCAGATTTGTCCCTAAGTCAACAGCCATTAGGGAATCCATCCCTAATTCAAAAAAGCCTTGTTCTCGGTTCGGCAGTTGGTTGGAAGATAATCCTAAGACTTTGGCTACTTCCTGTTGAACGCAGGTGAGCAATAACTCTTTTTGTTGATGTTTGGGTGCCGCTTGAATCTGTTGTAGGATTTCTGACGTTTGTTCTGGGCTTGAAGATTGAGGCAAATCAACAGGGATCTCATCTAATAGCCGTCGTTGCCGTCCCGTTTGATACAGTGGGGCTAATATCGTCCAGTCTACATTAGCGATGGTAGTCTGGGCACGTCCACTGTGCCAAATCTGTTCTAAAGCGGCGATCGCCTGTTGGGGAGATAAGGGATTGACTCCTCGTTTGCTTAACTCCTGTAACTCTTTTTCTCCAGCCATTCCGCCTCCTGACCAAGGTCCCCAGTTCACGGATAAACCGGGTAATCCTTGAGCTTGACGGTAGTGAACTAAACCATTTAAAAATGCATTGGCCGCACTATAGTGAGCTTGACCGATTGAACCCCATACCGCTGCAATGGAAGAGAAGGTAACAAAACAGTCTAGGTCTAGGTCTTGACTCAATTGGTGCAAATTCCAGCCCCCGAGTACTTTAGCTGCCATCATCTCTTGCAATTGACCCAGGGATATCTCTTCTATGGGTTCAATGGCGACAACTCCAGCGGCATGAATGATACCTTTGAGGGGGCGATCGCGACTCTGATGTTGTCGGATAAGCGAGAGTTGTTGGCGATCGCGCACATCTGCCAAAACAACCTGTATTTCAACTCCCTCCTCTTCTAATTCCCGAATTTTAGCCCGTTTCTGGCCGGAAGGTTCGCGACGGCTGACCAACAGGAGATGTTTTGCCCCTTGATTGACCATCCATTGCGCCGTATGCCATCCTAACGCTCCCGTTCCTCCTGTAATTAAATAAAGTCCATCTGGATCTAGAACCACCGGTTTTGGCTCAGACACCGGTAATTGAAGTAAACGAGAACAATAGATCTGTTCTCCTCGCACAGCCAAACGATCTTCTTTCTCCAGATTATCAATTAAACGCCATAATTTCTGCGCTTCACCCTCTTGTTTTTCCCCATCTAAATCCACTAATCCTCCCCACAATTGAGGATGTTCTAACGACAGCACTGTACCCCATCCCCACAAAGGCGATGTCGCCACATTCACCCTTTCCGGAGTTAGTGAAACAGATTGCGCTCCACGAGTAACCATCCATAATTTTCCTAAACTCGTGCCTTTCAGCAAGGCTTGCACTAAATGTAAAACTCCACCACAGCCAAAATCCTGAGCGACTTTTAAACGCTCTAAGTTCAACTGCTCGGTTGGCGGAGTATCCAAGCTCCACAAGTAAAGGAGGGTTTCAAAATGCTCTCGCCCAGCTAAGTGTAGAGTTTCTAATAAGTCTTCAAAATCTTGCGGATGTTCCGGATTAACTCTATATTCATTTTCTGCGATTTGTTCATAACCACTTCCCTTATAAACCCAACTAACCTTCTTATTTTTTTCTCGCAGCAGAGTTCCTAATGAATCGCTCAAGCTTTGACAATCGTCAACAAAAATCAACCAATTCCCTGGAGGACATTCGACCGGTTTTTCAACACGATCAACCGGTTGCCATTGCAGATGATAAAAATATTTTTCCAAATCCAGACCCCGATCTTTCTGGATCGTTTTATCCTGCCGATCGGATTCAATCCAATAGGTTTTTCCTTGGAAAGGATAGGTCGGCAAATCAACTTTTTTTCGCTTATAGTCTTGCCAAAAATGCGACCAATCGATATCCACTCCTTGACTATAGAGTTGCCCCAGACTCGATAAAATCTGTATAGAGTCTTCTATCCCAGGACGCAAAGAGGGCAGCCAAATTCCTTTATTTTCCGGTAAACATTGACTCCCCATTCCCAGTAAGATCGGTTGCGGGCCAATTTCCACAAATACTCCATAACCCGTCTTACCTAACGTCTCCATACTTTGGGCAAAACGTACCGACTCTTGAATATGATTCACCCAATAAGTCGCAGTGGCGATATCCCGATCGACTTTTGTCCCGGTTACATTAGAAATAATGGGAATACTGGGTTGACGATAGTTGACTTGACGAGCAATGCTATCAAATTCTTCTAAAATGGGTTCCATTAACGGAGAATGGAAAGCATGGGAGACCTGTAAAAATTTGGTTTTAATAGTTTCTTTCTCTAAGGCTTGGGCAATTTTTTCGAGACTAAGCAATTCTCCTGAAATCACCACATTACTCTGTCCATTAATAGCCGCAATACTGACTTGATTTCCATAGGCTCTAATCCAATCTCTCACCCGATATTCTGCGGCTCTGACTGCCAGCATTCCTCCTCCTTCTGGCAACTTCTGCATCAACCGTCCCCGTGCGGCAATCAGTTTGAGTCCTTCTGCTAAATTAAAGACTCCTGCCACACAAGCCGCCACATATTCACCGACACTATGACCCATTACACTATCGGGTTCAACTCCCCAAGATTTCCACAGTTGAACCAAAGCATATTCTAAGGAAAATAAGACGGGTTGCGTATACTGAGTTTGATGAAGGAGATCTGAAACGTTAGGGTCTACTTCATCAGGATAAAGCACATCAATCAGGGAATAATCTAGCTCAGTCTTCAGGATGCGATCGCACTCTTGTATCGCTTTCTGAAATACTGGCTCAGTTTCGTACAACTGCCTTCCCATATTCAGGTACTGGGAGCCTTGTCCAGTAAACAAAAAAGCTAGTTTAGGTGCTTCTCCACTTCTGAGCAATTTCCCGACCTTGCTCTCTTCTTTCTCCTGTTCAGCATCCTGGAGCTTTTGTATCAGCTCTTGCTTGCTAGAAGCTAGGATTGCTAACCGATATTTGAAATGGGCACGTCCTGTATTAGCACTATAACAAATATCATTCAGTTCTAAATCAGGATAATCTTGGATATGGTTTCTATATCGATTCACTAAGTCAGATAATGCGGGTTTTGTTTTCGCAGAAAGAGTCAGTAAATGATACGATCGCTCCGACTCTTGCCGGGGAGACTTCACCTTGATATGGGAGGCTTCTTCCACAATTACATGGGCATTACTACCACTAAAACCAAAGGAGCTAACTCCAGCAATTCTGGATTGATTTTCAGTCGTCCATGGCATGACTTGAGTCGGCACTTGTACCGGTGTTTCTGACCACTCAATATAAGGATTTGGGTTTTGAAAATGTAAGTGAGGAGCAATTGTTTTATGTTGAAGCTGCAAAACAACTTTAATTAAACCCGCAATTCCTGAAGCCGCTTCTGCATGACCAATATTTGTTTTTACCGAGCCAATGAAGACCGGATTTTGGGGGGAGTGACTGTCTTTAAAAATCGCTCTTAAAGCCCCAACTTCAATGGGGTCCCCTAAAGCCGTTCCTGTACCATGAGCTTCAATATAGCTGACTTCTTTTGGGTCTAGTTGGCTATTCTTGAGAGCTTGAGCAATTACCGCTTGCTGTGAGATGCCGTTGGGAACGGTTAATCCACTGGTCTGACCATCTTGATTGATGGCTGTTCCTCGAATAATTGCTAATACCCGATCGCCGTCAGCTTGGGCATCAGATAAACGTTTGAGGACAACTATTCCACAGCCTTCACTGCGCACAAATCCATCGGCTTTAGCATCAAATGTTTTGCATCTGCCATCAGCCGATAACATTCTGGCTCTAGAATGGTTGATATGAATTAAGGGTGAAATCAGGAAATTTACACCTCCGGCTAGAGCGACATGGCTTTCTCTATTTCTTAAGCTGGCACAAGCTAAATGTAGGCTAACGAGTGAGGATGAACAGGCGGTATCTACAGCAAAGTTTGGCCCGACTAATCCTAAACTATAGGAAAGTCTTCCTGATGCGGTACTATTGGCATTCCCGCTAATCATATAGGCATCAATTTCTTTGAGATCCCGACTAGCTAACTTTTGCAGATAGTCATGGGTACTAATGCCAATGAAAACCCCTGTTTTGGTTCCCATTAAATGTTGGGGATTAATGGTGGCATGTTCTAAGGCTTCCCACGTGACTTCTAAAAGCAATCGTTGCTGAGGATCGAGAGAGGTTGCTTCTTTCGCTGAAAGGTTGAAAAATTCTGCGTCAAATTCTTTTAATGGGTTGACAAAACCCCCAGATTGTGTGTAGATTGTGCCGGGAGTTTCTGGGTTAGGGTCATAGTAGTCTTCGAGATTCCAGCGATTTTGAGGAATTTCTGTAATCGCATCGGTTCCTTCAGATAAAAGGTTCCAGAAGGATTCTGGGCTATTGACTCCTCCTGGAAATCGACAGCCTAGACCGACGATCGCAATTGGCTCTTGATGAGAGTTTTCTAGTTTCTTGAGTTTAGATTCTAATTTTTCTATGGCTAAGAGCGATCGCTGTAAAGGAGTTAATTGTCGTAGCTTGTTGGCTTTGTCCATGATGTACCCCCCTAATCCTCCAGTAGTGCATTCAATTTTTGATTAATCAATTCTTCAACTTCTTCTTCTGACAGGTCTTGTATTAGAGCATATCTTTCTTCAAGATCTTCCTCTAGGGTATCCTCCTGTTGTTCGGGAATAGAAGATGGGCTATTGGCTATGGGTGAGCCAGATAATTGTTGAAGCAGGTATTCAACTAACTTGTCGATTGTCGGATAGTCAAATGCCAGGGTCGAGGGCAGAGTGATTTCCAAGTTTCTTTGTAGTTTATTGCGTAATTCAACGGAAGTCAAAGAATCCATTCCCAGTTCAAAAAACTTATCTTCTAATCCAATTTCGCTAACGTTCTTAAGACCTAATATTGGGCCCATCTGATTCCGCAGATGAGAGATGAGCAGCGATCGCCGCTCTTTGGGCGTAGCATTGCTTAACTGTTGTGCAATATTTGATTCAACAGTTGGGGTCACCTCAGTCGCTGTGGCTTTCTGTTGCCAATCTTCCAAGAAGGGAGAATGGGCAATCCGATCTTCCCAGATAGACCAATCCACATTGACAACGCCCACTTCCGTTAACTCTCCAGTCAAGAGAATCGCTAAAGCCTCTAAAACTTCGTCAGGGGAAATAGCATTTAACCCCTGTTGTTGTAAACGAATATCTGCACCCCGTTCTGCTGCTTCTCCGACTTTGGATACGGTTCCCCAATGAATACTTAATGCCGGTAGTCCCATACTGCGTCGATAATGAGCTAAATGATCGAGAAAAGCATTAGCAGCAGCATGGTTACTCTGTCCAGAAGAACCAAACAGAGAAGCAACAGACGAGAACAGAATGAAGAAATCTAAAGGTTGGTTCTTAGTAAGCTGGTGCAAATTCCAAGCCCCTTCTATTTTGGCTTTCATAACGGGTTCAAAACTTGACCAAGTTTGATTTTGCAAGACGGCATCCGAGAGCATCCCCGCCGCATGAATCACTCCTGCTAGGGGGTATGGGGAGCGATTAATGCGATCGCACACCTGGGTGATTGCGTCTAGATCGGATACATCGGCCCTTTCTACTGTCACGGAACACCCCGATTTCTTCAGTTGAGCTAATTTTTCTGCGGTTAACGCATCAGGAGAACGGCGACTGAGCAACACCAAATGTTGAGCGCCTTGCTCAATCATCCAACCTGCTACCAGCAAACCTAATCCCCCTAAACCTCCTGCGATTAGATAAGTCACGTCTTTACCGAGGCTGGGAGGAATGGATGGTGTAGCCAGATCGTTCGGGACTAACCGAGAAACATAACGGCGTTGTCCTCGAAAAGCCACTTGATTTTCACCCTCCCTTGAATGGAGTTCATCCAATAAGTTTAATGCCTGAGTCTCCACCGATTCTGTTGGGTCAAGATCGACTCGAACACAGTTCAATTCTGGGTGTTCTAAGTCAATTACTTTGGCCATCCCCCATACTGGAGATTGGGCGAGTCCAGATAATAGAGGTTCGGGTTCAGGAAGGGGTTGCACGCCTTGGGTTACGACCCATAATTTGGGCGGTTGGCTATTCTCAAGTTTGACTAATTCTTGCACTAAGGATAAGGTCGCGCCACATCCTGATTTCAACCATTCGTTTAACGGTTCTCTCTGAAGGATATCTCCCCTTTCCAGAGTCCAGCATTGCACCACTCCATATAAACTTGACTGTTGGACAATTTCAGTCATCATTTGTCCAAACTCTAAAGGGTGGTGAGGATTAAGGATAAATTCTGCTGCTCCAATCTTTTGATAGTTTTCTCCAGGAAATACCAACGTGCAAGAGTGTCCGACTGAACGTAAATGGGTCGCTAGGTGCTGGGCAATTCCCTCTGGATCTGCCAAAATCAACCAATGTTGAGAGACTGCTCGGTCTTCGAGTCTAGCGGTTTCTTCTGCTTGTGCAATCATCACGACTTGGTCAGAAGAGAGGTCTAATTGCCCCGATTGTTCAGGGAGGATGACCGGCTCGCTAAATCCCGTTTCCTTCAACAGTTGCTGCCATTGCAGCCGATTGAGCAATGGATAATCAGGACGCAATTCATAATCTTGAAATCTCCACCATCCTTCTAACAGTCCAAAAACCAAATCTAGCCATAGGTTCTGGGTTGCAACTTCTAATAAGACAATGAGTCCCCCTGGAGCGAGTAACTGATGTACGTTGTTTAAGGTCTGTTTGAGGTTTTCAGTCGCATGAAGGACATTAGCCGCGATCGCGATATCGTATTGATGTAAATCAACATTCTGTTGTTCGAGATCGCTTTCAATATCTAACGTTTGGTACGAAACAAAGGAATAGTCCTGAAATTTTTCTTGTGCTTTCCGGAGAAATAGGGGCCCTAGATCGGTAAAAACATATTGGGTTCGACTCGGTTGAAGGTGGGGGAGAAGGTAAGCGGTTGTTCCTCCTGTTCCTGCGCCGATTTCTAAGATTCTGACCCCTTGCCTTGGAGGTAACTTTTCTATCACTTGGCTGACTGCGCGTTGGACGATGGTATTCATCGCCTGAGCAGTGGGAGACTCTTGATAGAGGTGTGTTGCTGCGGTCAAATCCCCTTCTGGAAAGACTAGCTGTACCGGGTCTATCGCTCCTCGTAATACGGCACTCAACTGAGACGCACAACGGTGAAGAAGCGTTAATTCGGCAACGATATCTGGATATTTCTGTAATCTCGACTGATAAATTTGACTGGGATTTACGGGGGGTAGCTCTTGTACAACTTCCCATTGTTGCGATCGTTTTTTAAGCATTCCTTCTTGAACAAGAACTTGTAAAATCCGATTAAACAGTTGTTTTTGGCTATTGACGATCCCTAATTTTTGGGTGACTCTCTCTAGTGAAAACAGCTCTGTTGGCTGATAAGACCAGCCCATTTCATCTAGGGCTTGTATAATATACTCTATACCAATTTTCTCTAATAGAGTCAGAATATTTTCTGAAGTTCCTTCCTTGAGTTCTAACTGACCCAAAATAGATTGACGTTCCATGTCTACCGGTTGGATTAACCGGGTCTGACCAAAACCTACTTTTTCTCGCCAATCTATAGAATAAAAATAATCATGAATGCCCGCTTTTCCTAACTCTTGTCGATGTTGCTTGACCAAACACTTCAGTAATTTGGGAAGTAAATCAACTTCATGAGGACTAAAATCTTCAACCGTTCTCAATCGTTCAGTTAAAGGCGATATCTCGCCCTGATTCAATAAGTTGATAATTGATGTTCCTTCGTTAATTTCAGAATCTTCTATCCAATACTTTTCTCCTTGAAATGGATAAGTCGGCAAAGAAACTTTCTGTCCAGAGAAACCAAAACTTTCATAAAATCCTAACCAATTTACCTTCGCCCCTTTTACATAGAATTCCCCTAAACTAGAGAGCATTTGTTGCCATTCTGGTATTCCTGGACGTAAGGAAGGCAAGCATAGGCCGCCTTCCTCAGGTAAACACTCTCTTCCCATGCCCAACAATACAGGTTTTGGCCCAATTTCCAAGAAATTTTCATATCCTTGCTCACATAAGGTCACCATGCTTTGTGCAAATCTAACCGGTTCTTTGATATGATTCACCCAATATTGAGCAGTGCTGACTTCTTCTCCAACTTTTATACCTGTCACATTAGAAACTAACGGGATTTTGGGCTGACGATAAGTTACTCTTTTAGCTATCGCTTCAAATTCAGCTATCATGGGTTCCATCAATGGG
The DNA here is from genome assembly GCF_982964205.1 of Roseofilum sp. Classification (NCBI taxonomy): domain Bacteria; kingdom Bacillati; phylum Cyanobacteriota; class Cyanophyceae; order Desertifilales; family Desertifilaceae; genus Roseofilum; species Roseofilum sp. The sequence continues at coordinate 49,605 of NZ_CEZBFX010000021.1, forward strand.
GAATGAAAGGCATGGGAGACTTGTAGCGTTTTAGTTTTAATTCCCAGACTTTCTAATTGACTACAAATTGCTGCTAAAGCTTCTATTTCCCCTGATATGACAATACTTCGTTGCCCATTAAAAGCGGCGATACTAACTTGTTTAGAATAGTTCTTTATGACTGCTTTGACTTGAGTTTCCGATGCTAATACAGAGACCATTTGGCCGCCGGGAGGCAAGCGTTGCATTAATTGTCCCCGCATGGCGATTAGTTTCAAACCTTCTTCTAAGGTGAAGACTCCGGAAATACAAGCAGCGACATATTCTCCGACACTATGACCCATCACAATACTGGGTTTTATTCCCCAAGATTCCCATAGTTTAGCTAAGGCATACTCTACAGCAAAGAGAGCGGGTTGGGTATAAGCAGTTTGGTGAATGAGAGAGGCCTCAAGGGGCTGAGATTCATCAGGATATAAAACTTTTAATAGAGGGACTTCTAAATAGGATTTTAGAATTGTGTCACATTCGTCTAAAACCTGGCGAAAAGTTGGGTGTCTTTCATATAATTGTCGTCCCATATTGATAGATTGAGACCCTTGACCGGTAAATAGAAAAGCCACATCTTGAGAGTGGGCTGACGGTGCTGTTCCTCGAATGACCCCGTAGGTGTAAGGTTGGTTGACAAATTCTAAGAGTTTTTCCTCTAACTCTTGCTTCGACTCAGCCACGATTGCTAGTCTTTCTTCAAAATGCGCCCGTCCTAGGGTACTGGTATAGCAAATGTCTGCTATTTCAGATTCATTCTGAGATTGTAAATAAGGGATATAATTCTGGGCTAAGTCTTGCAGCGCGGGTTTGGTTTTAGCACTAAGCGTTAATATATTGAATGAAGGAGCTAGTTCTGTTTGTAGTTTGTCTTGTTCGGGCGGTTCTTCCAAAACGATATGAGCGTTGACTCCTCCAAAACCAAAGGAACTTACTCCGGCTCGCCTAGGAACTATTTCTCCATTTTCTGTAATTAGTGGTTTCCATTCTTGAGTTTCTCTGACTAGATAAAATGGTGTGTGCTTTAAGTCTATTCGAGTATTGAGTTTCTGGAAGTTAATGATTTTAGGTATTTTTTTGTTTTTTATCGATAATAAAACTTTGATTAATCCAGCTATTCCGGCGGCGGCTTCTGTATGCCCAATATTCGTTTTTACTGCTCCTAGACCACAGTAGGGATTTTGTGGTGCTGGGATTCCATAGTGTTGATGGAGTTGTTTGAAACTCCGTTTGAGACTATTGATTTCTATGGGATCTCCCAAGAGTGTTCCTGTACCATGGGTTTCTATGTAAGAAACGGTGTTAGGCGCGATATTGGCTTGGGTATAGGCAGCTCGTAGAACTTGAGTTTGAGCATAAAGATTAGGAGCGGTTAATGTTCTTGCTTTGCCCCCATGATTGACGGCACTTCCTTTGATAACACCATAAATTTGATCTCGGTCTAATCGGGCTTGTTCTAGAGGTTTTAATAGGATTATTCCGGCTCCTTCTCCTCTAACATAGCCATCGGCTTGGCTATCAAATGTTTTGCATTGCCCTGTTGGAGATAACATGCCGAGCTGACTGAATGATATATAGCTGGTGGGAGTGCATAATATATTGATTCCACCTACAAGTGCCATTTGGCATTCTTGTGCTTGAATGGAATTGATGGCTTGGTGCAGAGCAACTAGAGAACTCGAACAAGCGGTATCTACGGGCACACTAGGACCATGAAAGTTAAAGAAATAAGAGATTCTGTTAGCAATCATGCAGGTGTACGTTCCTGTGGCGGTATGTCCCTGAATATTGCCATTTTGATGTTGTATTTGATTATAGTCAGAGTTGCAAACACCGATAAATACTCCTATCTGGTTTCCGGAGAGTTCTAACGGTGAATAACCTGCATCTTCTAAACAAGACCAACTCAATTCTAGGAGAATCCTCTGTTGAGGGTCTATTCGACTGGCTTCCCTTGGCGAAATCCCGAAAAATCCGGCATCAAATTTATCAATGCCTTCGATTAATCCGGACCATTTACTAATCGTTTTGTTGGCAGTCTCTGGAATGGAAGAGTAAAATTTGTCAATATCCCATCTCTGGGATGTGGTAGTGATACTATTGACTCCTTGGAGTAAATTATTCCAGTATTCACTGTAGCTTTTTGCGCCAGGGAAGCGACAGCTTATGCCCACAACAGCTATGGATCGCTCATGGTGATTGGTTTCGTTCTCATTCGTTGCAGAAATCATCTCTTCCAAGTCTTAAAGCCCAGGTCACTAACTATTATACCATAGGTGGGGACACAATGAGCGATCGCTCTCAACAGAAGCTTTAATTCGTCCATGATAGGCATCCTAAGTGCAGGAGTTGTATGATAAGCGTCTTTTTTGATTTTCTGAAAAGTGTGGCTCTACCCTGGTAAGTTATGTCAAAATGTAATGCAAGAATTGAAGATTAATATTTCATAAGCAACTGATAAGATAAAATAATGTTAACTGGCTCAATCCTGCAAAAACTGCATACAGCCCACAAAAACACCCAACCCCTGAACTTTGGGGTCTATTATAAAAATACTTTGGTTGCCCTGTGTCATGCCTTAGAAGATTTTATTCTCCAATGTGAGGATCAGCCCCTGCTGATTGCAGCATTCCAACAGGGGAAATGGTATGAGCAAGAAGCAGAACGCTATCGAGAATTAGCCCAGCGAGCTTCCGAAGTGGTGATTTTAGCCACTGAAGAGGCAGGATTTACTCAACATCCGACCAGTCAATTCCCCAATGTTCAATTAGTGGGTCTAGAGAGCCACGATCCAGTTTGTCAGGAATGGCATCTGATTATTCTGTCCAACAATTATACGGCGATGGTCTTATGTCAAGAATTATCTGCGGTTGATTATGGGGTAAAAGGATGGCCAAAAAACGATTGCGAACGGAAATTTTATGGGTTTTGGACATTTGAACCGACGTTAGTTAAGGAAACTGTTACGTTAGTGGCCGAACATCTGCAAGCCTACGATCCAAAATTAGCTCAACAGCTCGGCGATCGCCTGAAAAATATCACCCCTAAACCTCCAGAAGCCGATCTGCTCAATGCTGTCGTTTCTTCTGTTGTAGACTATCTGCAAAACTGCCAAAATCAACTTAACCCTTACAATAGTGATTCCCCTCTCTATCAGTTTCAAGACCTGACGGATAACTTGCGCTCCAATAAAATTCAAGCCTTGTTACGGATGGCTCAAGTCATTGACCAAGCCGATCTGAGCAACCCCCATGTAGCGACAGAAGTGGCAGCGCTCTCAGATGTAATGGGACAATTGCTAGATTTACCGGTGTGGCAAGTGAAACGCTTACGGTTAGCGGCTCTGCTCCATCGACTGCCCTGCTTACAAGGTCTCCCCGAAGCCCTCGATCCCTACCAAAGCAAACGGCAACAAGAACTTCAGGAACAGCTCTCAGACTTGCCCAAATCTTCGATTTTGCGGATGATGCCCCAACTTCAGGCGATCGCCCATATTATTAGTCATCAAAACGAACATTGGGATGGTTCTGGCAAACCGGAAGGTCTCGCCTACGATCGGATTCCGATTGAATCTCGGATTCTCAGTCTGATTGCGACCTTTGAACAGCAGTTCCAGAGTCAGAATTCCCAAGAGGCGATCGCAGCCCTAGAATATTGCCAAGACCTGGCTGGAACCCAATTTGACCCCAAATTAGTTGAAACGTTGACCTTATTAGTGCGAGGAATGCAACAGGGCTTGCAACTCTCGAACTTGCCCCCTAAAATTGCTTCAGGCATCTGGTTACTTGATGAAAATCCCACCCCCCTTACTTCCCTGAACTCAACCTACTGATGAATCTAATAAATACTATGGATTTAGATCTTGTTGCCCTTCGTGCTGGCCATCTCAAACACCTTCCAGGGGTAAACTTAGAAGATGAAGACCTGACTGAAGTCCAACTTCCGAATGCTGATTTAGCGGGAGCTAACTTAGTGGGAACGATTCTTTCCTCTGCTAATCTCAAAGGAACCCGACTCGACGGTGCAAATCTGATGGCAGCTCAACTGATTGGGGCTGATCTGCGGGGAAATTTACTCGGATCAAACTTAATGCAAGCAGATTTAACCCAAGCTGACTTGCGAGGGAGTAACCTTAGAGGGGCTAACTTGATGAGTGCTACTTTAACCCAAGCTTCCTTAGCGGGGGCATTTCTCAGTGGCGCGAACCTGATCGGGGTTAAGCTACAAGGTGCAGATTTGCGAGGCGCTGACTTGCGAGGTGCAAATTTGAATAATGCTAATCTTAAAGGGGTTGATTTAAGTTATGCCGATCTCCAAGGAGCAAGCTTAACTCAAGCGAATTTAGAAGAAGCTGACTTACGTGGTGCGAATTTGATTGGTGCTAACTTAAAAGAAGCCCATTTACTCTGTGCCGAGTTAGAGGGTGCAAATCTGACGGGGATTACTTGGGAAGGCGCTTGTTTAGTCGGAACAAGCCAGAACCCGGGATAGGATTGTCAAAGGGGTTTTATGCGATTGCCTTGTTCTTCGGTAGACCTTAAGAATAGGGCAGTAGATGCCATAGAGTCATCCCATTTTTGGTTAAGAGTTCTATGCAGCACATTCAATTTGAACCATCCCAATTTACCATCCTGGTGGTTGAAGATAATGCCACTAACATGCGCTTGTTGATTGAAATTTTGCTTGATGATGGCTATCAAGTGGAAGCAGCAGTCAATGGTCTTGAAGCGTTAGAAATCGCTGCACAAATCCGTCCCGATCTGATCCTTCTAGATGTGATGATGCCAGGTCTGAATGGCTATGAAGTGTATCAAAAACTCCAGGACAATCCTCAAACAGAGGAAATTCCGGTGATTTTCATTACGGCGATCGCTCAGGTGGCAGATAAAATTAAAGCCTTTGAACTGGGAGCGATTGATTATATTACCAAACCGTTCAATATCAGAGAAGTCATGGTACGGTTGAAAGGGCATTTGATTCGGCGATCGCAGCATAAGTATTTGGAAGAAAAAATCATGACCCTAGAACAGGCCTTATCAAACCATCAAAAGAATTAATCGATTGCCTATTCCCTATTCCCTTCTGTTCATGTTCAGTCCCCCCCCCGATCGCTATTTTCCCAGAGCGCCTCTGTCACGACGGACAGCAGCGTTTGCTATAGATTTGGCTACGATTTGGCTCTTTTGTGCGATCGCCGGTAGGAGTTTGTTTTTACTAGCCTTTCTCTTAGCTTGGTTTACGGCTCGAATTTTTATTGTCCTCAAAAACAAAGGGCAAAGTCTGGGACGCTATGCTTTTGATCTGCGAGTGGTAGACCAAACGGGACGGACTCCCCTATTTTCTGACTTATTAAAACGGGAAGCCGTTCTCGGACTCGCCTCAATGTTGGCCTTGATCGGATTTAATTCTCTCAATCCAGCCAATGCCTGGTCACTGCTGTTAATCTTACCCCTAGGGGTCGATTGTGGCTGGGCCTTTGCCGAAACCAATTGGCGACAAGCCTTTCATGACCAAGTAGCAGGGACTTTGATGATTCAAACCCGTCGTGGTTATTCCTTAGATTTGAAACTCAAACAAATAGTTGCACAATTACAAAGACGTATGAGACAATAGGAAATTGTGTTTAATTAACTCTAAAAACTTTTAGCGCCCGTAAAGCTATGGCTAAGAATAAAGGTGTCCGCATTACTGTGACCCTAGAATGTACAGAGTGTCGCAGTAACTTGGCGAAGCGATCGCCAGGTGTCTCTCGGTATACAACCAAGAAGAATCGTCGTAACACGACGGGCCGATTAGAGCTGAAAAAGTTCTGCCCCCACTGTAACGCCCATACAACCCACAAGGAAATTAAATAACCTCCAGTTGCTTATTTTGAGTTGCTGGAATTAAGCCCATTGTCCCCAGAATATCAACCGAGATCGAATCTATGTCAAATTACTACAGAAAACGGGTTTCCCCGATTCAACCCAAAGAAAAAATTGATTACAAAGATGTGGATTTACTCCGTAAATACATCACTGAAAGAGGTAAGATTTTGCCTCGTAGAATTACGGGATTAACCTGTAAGCAACAACGTGCCCTAACAGCAGCCATTAAACGGGCGCGGCTGATTGCCCTATTACCCTTTGTCAACCAAGAAGGTTAAGCAGCGGAGTCGGGATGGGTAAAATCAGCACATCCTATGGAGAAAAGTTGGACAGAGAAGAATTCTGAACTAGGAAAGTTAACTCTGCCAAAGACTGGTAAATTAAGGCTGTGATGTTGTGAATCAATCCCTAGGATAGTGCTGTGGAGAAGGGAAGGCTAATTGAATTTAGACTCAATGGGGAACGGCGACTGGCAGTAGCCGATCGCCCAGAAGGAAAGAAAAATTGGGTAGTAATTGACGAAGGCGCTCATAGTCATACGATTAAGCGCCAACAGATTACCTATGAAGTGGCGGGAGAAGCTTATACCCCCTCAGATATTCCCCGGTTCCTCAAAGAAGTAGGGCCCTATCTTGACCCATCCAACTTAGAAGTAGCCTGGGAACTGTTGGTAGAAGCGGGGGAAGCGGTAACCCCCGAAGAACTAGCTCAGTTGCTCTATAGCGATCAAAGTCCTCCCTTGTGTTATGCCGCCCATTGCTTATTGGTTGAAGATAAGCTTTACTTTAAGCAAAAGGGCGATCGCTATGAACCCCGCCCGAGTAGTTTAGTCGCGGAAATTCAGCACCAAACAGAAGTTCAACAACAACGGCAACAAGAAGCCCTTGATTTTCTAGATCGCCTCAATCGGGCCCTAGCGGGAGAAGTGTTAGAGTGGACAAATAGCGATCGCTCCCGTCTAGAGGCGATCGAGAAATACGCTATCCATGGTAATAGCACAGAAGGGTTTAAACCGTCGGCGATCGTTGGCGAAACCCTAACAGCCCTCAATCGTCCCGATACCCCCCAAGCCTGCTTCGATCTCTTAGTTGCTTTGGGGATATGGAGTCCCCACGAAAACCTATTTCTGCGGCGGAGTCAAATTCCAACTCAATTCTCAACAAAGGTACTCGAAGTGGCCCAAGGTTGTCTTCAAAATCCTCCGGATGACCCGGACTCCAACCGCCTAGACCTCACCCATCTTAAGGTCTATACCATTGACGATGAAAGTACCAAAGAAATTGACGATGGTTTGAGCATTGAATACCTAGACGATGCTCAAATTCGGGTCTGGATTCACATTGCCGATCCCACAAGATGGTTAACCCTTGGAGATGAACTAGACCTAGATGCTAGACGGCGAGGGACTACCATTTATACCCCCACCGGCATGATTTCCATGTTTCCCTCAGAATTGGCCACCGGCCCCATGAGTTTAATTCAAGGGAAAGAATGCTGTGCCCTCAGTTTTGGTGTAATTTTAGATCGAGAAGGGGCGATCGCCGACTACACCATCCACGCCACCCTCATCAAACCCACCTACCGCCTCACCTACGACGATGTAGAAGAAATGCTCCATCTGGGCGTTCCTGCCGAACCAGAAATCGCCACCCTTGCCACCCTCGCCAAACTGCGGCAAACCTGGCGCACAGCCCAAGGCGCAATCAACATCTCCATACCCGAAGCCTCCATCAAAGTCAAAGACGACGAAGTAACCATCACCCTGCTCGAAGATGCCATCTCTCGGCAACTTGTCGCCGAAATGATGATCCTCGCCGGAGAAGTTACCGGACGTTATGGTTCTACCCATCAACTCCCCTTTCCCTTCCGTTCCCAACCCCAACCCGAACTTCCCCCAGCCGAAGAACTCATGCAACTCCCCGCAGGGCCTGTCCGCTCCTGCGCCCTACGTCGTTGTATGCCCCGCAGTGAAATGAGCATTACCCCCGCCCGTCACGCCAGTCTCGGACTCGACTTTTACACTCAAGTGACCTCCCCCATCCGGCGCTACATGGACTTACTGACCCACTTCCAACTCAAAGCCCATCTGCGTGGCGACCCCCTACCCTTCTCCGAAGCCAAACTGCAAGAACTCATGGCTGCCATTGCTCCCAGCACCCAAGAAGCCAACTGGGTCGAACGTCAAACCAACCGGTATTGGGGATTAGAATTTCTGCGTCGCCATCTCGATCAAGTTTGGCAAGGTTTAGTCCTGCGCTGGTTACGGGAAAATGACAATTTAGCCCTGGTTTTATTAGAAGAGCTGGGTTTAGAAATGGCCATTCGCTTTACCAACCCGGTAGCTCCTGGCGATTATATCGAGCTTAAAGTCACCTATGCTGACCCCAGAGAAGATGTAGTTCATTTTCAGCATGTCTTAGAACCGGCAGCTTTAGAATCTTGATCCTTGGATGTCCAAAGCCTTTAGGACTAGGGCGTAAAGGCTTGAGTACTTCCCAGGAAGGCATCACTTAAATCACTGGGATAAGATGGTCGTTGAGGATGGACAATTTCTGGTCAGCGACTCATAGCACTATTGAGACTCAATTCTGGCTATTCTCATACTTAATCGATTGAGTGTACCATTTCTTTATATTTCCTTTACATATCAGCTCTGAGAATGGGTGGTAGAGTGGATTTAGGTAGATTTTAGGTAGAGCATAGCCTTCCAAGCTGAATATGGGGATGAGAGTTCCTTTACCCATAAGGCTATAAGAGCAAGCGGGTAGGGGGAATCGAACCCCGAAGATGTTCATCCCTAGTGTCCTGAAAAACGCTGAACGCTATATCTA
>NZ_CEZBFX010000022.1:0-56800 GCF_982964205.1 Roseofilum sp.
ACCTAAATTGTGAGGTTTAGGAATCCCCGTGTCTTTAGACCGGGGAGGATGTCAACCCTCAAGAACAATGGGAATCAGCCCTGTTTCAATTTCACGAAGATAGGGTGTTAATCCTGTCTGCTCACCCCTTTCTCGCAGCACCTCTAGATCGGTTGCTTCCCAACATTGCTGTTCCCGTGAATAGTCATTCCCCGTGAGCTTTTCCAGAACAGACTTAGCATTTCTGAGTTCTTGGGGTTCAGGTGAACGCAATTTATGCGCTTCCAGACAAGGATCGAAACTCAGCTTTTGCGCCATATCCTCTAACACTTGTCTTTCTTGTTCATCGCCTGGTATAAATCCATTCAGCACCCAAGCTTCCCGATTGCGATCGGGTGTGCCAATAATAATCTCTAATTTGGGTTTCTTGCTAATCTCCTCTGAACGCACATCCTCAAGATGTTGTCTTCTCTCCGGTTGATGATCTAAATCGCGAATAAATAGAACGGCTTGAATATCTCGTTGTCGTTGCAGGAAACGCACTAAGTTCAAAACCTTCCTAGCTGCTGCACCATCGGTTTTCAACGTTCTTCCTTTCCCTCCTAGAAATCTGGGTGGCTTATAACCTAAATCTTGTTTAAAAAAATCGATAATAACTTTGAGATTTTTCCAGCAAGAAAACTCCGTATTCTCTTTTAATCCCCTCCATTGAAAATAGTAGGGAAGCTGATCTCTATCCAACCATTCAATCGTTTCTAAGATAACTCGCTCTGCTAATTTCGTCCCTATCTCTGCATCGGCTCTCGCTTCAACAATGACAATAAATTCAACCATGCATTTCTCCAGCCACTACCCAGTCTTCTCCTTCAGCATCCCAAAACTCTCCAGTGGTTAAAGTCTGCTGTGCCCATTCTACATTTGGATGTTCATCCAACCGTTTACAAGAAGAAAAACCAGAATTAATCTGACTTAACACATGCACTTGAGAAGGCTTTAATTCATCGACAATGTAAGGAGAGTGAGTCGAGAAAATGATTTGCAAGTTAGGATTCTCTTTAAGAATTGTCTGCAATACTTTCACAAAGTCTCGTTGTGCCTTCGGATGCAAACCCTGATCGATATCATCCAGTAACACTAAGTTGGCTTGTTTCGGATACATGAGAACGGTGAGTAACCCCAAAGCCAACAAAGTTCCTTCACTAATGGCATGAGCGGGAATACGCTCCCCCGTATTCATATCTAAAACAACTTCTTTGCCTGCTCTATCTTGACTTTCATTATAGGAAATTGATTTGCCGTCAATGTTTATGACTCGCTGACGATTGACTATGACATTTTTACGTCTTAGTCCAACCTTTTGTACTCCTGGAACGACTTGTTTTAAGAGTTTTTGCAACCGTTCAAATTGATCCGGTGTTTCATCACGTAGATAATCTAAAATTAGAGCAAAATTGGAGCCATCAAATGCCATTTTTGGAGTAATATCATCACTATAGGCAGGTTTAGCTAAATTAGCAGCAACTAGCTTCAAATAAACCGGATAGTTGAAAACTTGTGGTATCGGAGAATCGGCTTCACTTAATGAGCTTGACCATTTCTCAATTTTGCCCTCTTGCCCTTCATCTATCTTCCATAACGCCATCGGTAACCAACGATTTTCAGGATTTTCCACCTTTTTCCATTGATAGGAAACTGTCCAGTCTTGTCGTCGATCTTGATCTCCCCAAAAACCACTAGCTGTAACTGACATTTGAGTTGCGCCAATAGTCGTTATAAACTGAGGAGATTGTTCATATTCAAAAATTTGTGCAAAGGAGGAAGTTCCCAGCCGAACAAGATACTGTAAGGCTTGTAAGATCGAAGTTTTACCTGAACTATTTTGACCTACCAGTGCATGAAGTCGAGAATGATCGAACTTCAATTCGGTGGAGCGATGGCTTTTAAAATTACAGAGCTTAACCGTTTCTAGCATTTAATGATGATGATTCTCCTTTGTCTTTAGTTAAATTTCTGATTTTACTCAAAATTCTACCAAATCTATCGATTTAACGCCATGTTCTTTATTATCTTAACTTTTGTGACTTGATGATTGACTTGATGATTGACTTGAAGATGAGGTAGATTAATGCTTAGAGCGCCACTACGAATATTTGCGTTAAATCCATTAAATTACAAGAATTGATTGATTCAATCGAACAATTTTCCATTGAAGATCAAGATTATTTATTTGACTTAATCCGCAAGCGGAGAATTGAACAGCGACACTTAGAAATTGCGGCTCATGCTGAAACGCTGAAGCAAGAATTTCAGCAAGGAACCGCTAAACGAGGAACGGTGGACGATCTGATTGCTGATTTACTTGAGGATGATGATGGAGATCGTCTGGAGCAGTAGCTTTAAGAGAGTGTTTAAGAAATTGGCCAAGAAACAACCTCAATTACAAGCAAAGGCGATTGAGGTATTAAAAATTATCGCTACCGATCCCTTTACTCCTTCCTTAAAATCTCATAAGTTAACGGTCAGCTTAAACGGATTATCGTCATGTTCCGTGGCTTATGATTGCCGGATTATTTTTGCTATTTCTGATGAAGAAGATGGAGATGAAGAAGTTATTTTCCTGATTGATATTGGCAGTCATGACGAAGTTTATTAGTTAAGTAAAACTGACTCTGATTTGAGGAAATTTGATTAACCGATGAGCATAGACATTCACCTCAATAGTTCCGAAGCCACCCGGACGAGGAACTGCGGCATCAGAATTTCCGTACATTTAGACGATTGCATCCACAGTCATATCTTGTAGCGGCTTTCCGGCTGGAAAGCTCTTACACCATGTCTGTCTCTTATTTGGCATCACTATAAACCCTGTATCCCTTGCTCTGTAATGTTTTGAGAGCTTCTTACTGGGCAATAGGAACAACCTGTACCCAATGTTTTTTCAGGAATGCAGCTACTTTACAGCAATAGCGACACTTAATCTGCCACTCTCAAAAAAATATTGACGAATAATCTGGAATATTATAGACTGAAGATCAAATCCACTTAGGAAGATGAAAGTATGGAAGAACATATGAGTAGAGAGGATATATATTCTCTGATCTATGACCAATTGTCCAATGAGGAAAAGCTTCGGCTAGAGGTGGTTCAGTCTTTGTCTGAGCCTTGCGATGATCGCAAGACATACAAGCAAAAGCTGGAGGAAGCTGCTCAGAAGCTCAGTAAATCCAAGCGAACTGTGCAGCGATTGATGAAGGACTGGAAAGAAAATGGAGTTTCAGCCCTCTTTCCCACCACTAGAGCTGATAAAACTAAGCATCGAATTTCTCAAGAGTGGCAAGCATTTATTCAGGATACTTACATGGAGGAACTGATCAAAGGAAGATGGATAAGTATAAAAGAGATTGCCTTAAAAGTACAAGAAAGGGCTACAAAGCTAGGAGAAGTCGATCCTCCTAGCGAACGAACCATTCGACGAGTACTTAAAAATAAGTACGATGTACCAGAACATATTTACAGTGAGGAAGGGAAAAGAGAGATGTACAGGGTTAGTATTCCAATTAAAGGATATGTAAGAATGCATTTCCTTACAGATTCTGCTGAAGAAAGTATAGCTCAAGCGCTTAAGACCTGGGATTACCCCAATATCCACAATTGTCAGATAGATGGATCTATTTCATCAATAAAAATAGATCCCAGCATTGATGATTTAGATACTCCAAGAGAACCTATAGTAAGAAAATTAGTACCTAAACAAAGCTTGGTAAGACAAATGGAAAAATGCCATCAAGTTAGAGAAGAGAACGTGGAAGATTATCTCAAATACGAAGAGGACTTAGTTTGGCTTCAAGATATTAATGAGTTTCCCTGGGTACGTTGCTGGGAGGCTGAACCAATGCCATGGCGAGCAGGATTATCTCGTGACATCTCCTGTGTTAAAAGAGACGATATGATTATTGTAGGTTATTCAGAGGTAAAGGTTGGCGCTCCTTTTTTGGACTGGGAAGGGGAAGAATATTACTACAGGCGAGTCTTTCTTATTAATAAAGATGACTACAAAAATTATTCTCCTGGTCGTTATCCTACAGAGGCTAAACTCACTAAAAGCTTAAAGCCAGGATTCCGAGGAATTCATCCGAAGAATAGATAACGGTACATATCCCTCGTCTGTCACTCTACCCAAATATTACCGTCCTAATTTTTGTCTGATCCGAGCGATAAATGCTTCGGTTTCCGGTAATTTTAGGGGGAGGCAGAGGAGGGCGAAAATGCCTAAACCGATGGAGCCGGAAATGGAGAGTTGCAGGAGATGGAAGAGGAAACTGGGGGTTGTCCAGAGTTGTTCTAAGGTGTCGTTGATGAACCACGCGATCGCAGAGGCGATCGCACTCACCACCGTCAAACTCAGTATCGGAATCATCCATCCTTGCCAGCGTAAACCCTGAATTTTCCGATCTAGCAAAATAATCATCGTCACCATGGAAAAAAGGTTAACGCCAACTGTGGCTAAGACTAAACCGGGTGCGCCAAAGGACTGAATTAATACATAATCTAAAACCCCATTCAACACGATACTGATCGTGCTAATCCGAAATGGAGTTTGACCATCTCCGAGGGCATAAAAGACACGCACCAACACATCTCGACCTAAGTAAACAAACATGCCGATGCCATAGGCAACCAGTAAACTAGAGACAAACTGAGAAGCTTGCGGGTTAAAGGCTCCGCGCTCGTAAACCACCCGCACGATCGCATCACTGAGGGCAATCATTAACCCCCCCAACGGTAACATCGTCAGCGCTGTAAGTATCATCCCTTGGCGGATGCGCTGTTTCAGTTCCGGCCAATTTTCCGGTTCCGTAAGCCGGGAAAATACGGGTAGCAAGGGAACCAAGAGCATATTCGAGAGAATACCCAGAGGCGTTTGCACCAATAATCCCGCATATCCCAACGCTGAGGCGGTTTGCGGGATGAAGGAGGCAAAAAACAGGTCAGTGTAAACGTTAATTTGCATCATGCCAGAAGACAGGGTTGCCGGGCCGAGAACCCGCAACACTTGACCGACTCCCGGTTGGCGAAACTCAAACCTGAGCCGCAGGGTTCCCAACCCCGATCGCCATTGCACTACCAGTTGCGCGAACCATTGGATCGCCGCACCTCCGAGAGTTCCCCAAGCCAGGAATTGACCGCCGATGCGAGCATATTCAGGATTGATGATATCAGAGCCTAATTGCAGGAATAGAGCGCCTAAACTGGCTAAAATGGTCAAACTGGAAAACAGGGGACTAATGGAGGGGAGAAAATACCGATCGCCCGCATTCAATGTGCCAAACCCAATGCCAATCCAACCGGCAAGGAGAGCCAGGGGAGCCATGATTCGCAGTTGTTCCACGGCGATCGCATGAATCTCCAGTCCTTCAGGCGTTTGCAACAGTCCCGGAGCCACCAAATGGATCAGGGGATCGGCTGCCACCATCAGAAATAGGGTCACGGGCAGTAAAATTAGGCTAATTAATGTAGTAATCGTTTCCACCAACGGCGCAGCCTCTTCCGGTTTGCGCTTGGCTAAAGCACTGACAATGGCACTATGAAACGGGCCATTAATCCCCCCTAGGAGGATGAGCAGAAAACCGGGAATCACATAGGCATAAGTATAAGCATCTACTGCCGGTCCCACGCCAAAAGCCGCCGCGATCGCCTGTTGGCGGACTAAACCGGCGACTTTACTGACTAAGGTGGCGATCGCCACTAACCCCGCAATTCCCGCTAAAGAGCGAGATGATTTAGAAGAATTGGACACAATCTAATAATTAACAATTAACAATTGAGGTAATGGGTAATAGGGAATAGGGAATAGGGAATAGGGAACAGGCGATCTCCCCATCTCCCATTCCCCTATCCCCCATCTCCCCATCTCCCCATTCCCCCATCTCCCCTATTCCCCTTCACCTTGCTGACTAAACCGTGCCAACAACTGCTCGCGGGAATTTTGCATACTCACCGAAACCGCCTCTTCTGGAGATAATTCCAGCAAGCGATCTACAATTGCAGTTAACTCCTCATCTAAAGAACCAAACCGATTCCTGAGCAACGTTTCCATCATTAAACGTTGAGTTTGCCGCAACTGCTCCAGTCCCTGTTGAATTCCTTGCTCAATTCCTTGCTCAATTCCGAGTTGAATCGTGTCTTCGCGCCATTTTATGTAAGCTGGTGATAATTCCATAATTAACTCCCGATCTTCTGGATTTAAGTCTATTCTAGTTTCTACATTAATCTGCCAAATCCCAATCAGTTCCAAAATATTGCGCTGGTGAGGATGATCTGGGGGCAATTCAACCACCTCTTGAATGGCTCTTTTCTGAGTTCCCCCTTTTCCCAACAGTCTCAACCATAGCGTTTCTGGGGTTTCTGGCAGTTGGTTGATGGCAATTATCCCCGTTTTGGTTAGCTCAGGTAGTAAATAGACTCCAGAACACCACTGTTCTAAGTTAGAGCGAGCGCCGCAGAATTCGATGACTCGTTCAGAAAGGGTTGGCGTTAGTATCCAGAGTTTCGGTAATTCACTGTCCTGAAGAGTTTGCTTTTGGCGTTTGGCTTGTCGTTGCAGTTCTCCATGCACATAGAACAATTTGAGAATACAGTTCCGAATTTCTGGGTTAGTTGGACAATTGCGATAAGGTTCTAATAAACAAGTTGTAGAAGCGAGTTGAGAGAGTAAACCCAATGCTGGAGGGTTATTTGGTGGTTCAGATGCTGGCTCAAAAATCAGGTCAATCCAGAGAGTTTCCCCCGGAATTTCCCGACTAATATTGACTTCTCCCAGGGGTTCTAGGAGTTCTTTGAGGTATTGTTTAGCAAATTGATCGTGGGGTTGGCGCGTCATATCCAGTCCGATTCAAAGATTGTAATTGCCAACCTTCGTAGGTTGGGCAGGAGGAGTGGGTTATTGATTCACCTGCAATAACTCATTACCCAATGGTAATATCAAATCCGAATAATCAGTTACACTATGTCATTGCGAATGGAGCGAAGCGGAATGAAGCAATCTCGCCAATCTGGTCAATCTCGGAAGTCTCGGCAATTGCTTACCTTCGGTCGCAATGACAACTGTTTAACCCGACTTGATATAATAAGTTAAAGCAATATTCATTTTGTCAAGCCCTAAATATAGGGTAAAGAAAAGTTGGAAACGGTTTTTTCCTATTCCCTATTCCCTATTACCTCGTCCCTTAATTAGAATTCATGCGATTCCAGAGCGCCATAAATCGATCGTCAGTTTGAGTCTTTTTATCAATTTTGGTTCGAGTTAAATTAATGTTATTTCCACAAACCCCTAACTTAGCCCCCCGCAAGTCCGCATCCATCAGATTTGGAGAACCTAAACTTCCAGAATTCATCTGCATTTTGCGTAAATCTGCCCCCGTCAGATCGGCAGTGCTAAACCGACTCATATACAATCGAGCCGATGTGAAATTCGCATTTCGCATCATGCTATTGTGAAAGTTAACATTCTGGATTAATGCCTTAGAAAAATTGGCATTGGTAAAGTTTGCTTCCGAAATTTTGGTGATATTTTGCAATGAAGCATCCTGGAAATTAGTACGGGTAACATTGGCGCGATCGAGATTGGTTCGGCTTAAAAATGCTCCGGTTAAATCCGCATCCGTCAAGTCTGACTGACTGAGATTAGTATCACTTAAATTTGCTTGAATCAATTTTGCCCTCCGCAAGTCAAAACCGGATAAATTGATATTGTTTAATTGCAGTCTGCTCAAATCTTGTCCGGCTAAATCGGTTTTTGGATTCAAACCCGCTAATTTCAACTGTTCTAATAAATCGGGCGATCGCGCTTCTCGGACAGTTTGGATGATTTGTTCAATGGAAGCAGAGGTGCGATCGCCAAAATTGGCATCTCGCGTTTTCGCAGAACTCAAATTTGCCCCTTCCAACTGCGCCCCCAATAACTGCGCCTGGGTTAAATTCGCCTGGGTTAAATTGGTATTTCGTAAATCCGCACCATTCAAGTTCGCTTGCGTCAAATTTGCTTGTACGAAATGCGCCCGATTCAAGTTTGCATTCTCTAAATTAGCACCTTCCAAATTGGCATGATGTAACATCGCCCCCGCCAAATTAGTCGATTGTAAATTAACACTGTGCCAATCCACCCCCACCAAATATGCACCTGCCAAATCTTGTCCTTGTAAGTCAACCCGACGGTTTTGATTGACAATTTCCCAAATCACCTGCCATTTTTCGTCCCACTGAGTCGAATCATCAATCTGGCACTCTTTAAAATTGGCTCCCTGTAAATTAGCCTCTCGTAAATCAACGCCGCTGAGATTGACACCTTGCAAAATCATTCGATATAAATTTAATCCCTGGAAGTTGGCATTCTGCAAATTGGCATCACGCAATTCCACCTCAACAAACTGCGCCACTTTTGACAAATCTGCACCCTGTAAATTCGCCTCTTGAAGCTGCACATTTTCTAAGTTTGCACCTGTCCAATTGATATTGTGTAGATTGGCATTACTCAAATAACAACCCAATAAATTTGCCCCTTCCAAATCGGCATTTTCTAAATCTGCGTATTCTAAATTCGTTCCATCATCACTCCAATCAAAAGTGACGTGACAGAGTGTCGCATCCCGCAGACAGGCTCGATGTAAATAGGCACCGTGAAACGTAGCATGACTGAGGTTTGCACCAGCTAAATTGGCTTCAGAAAAGCTGGCATCGTCAAATTCCGCATGACTCAGATTTGCACCGATAAAACTGGCACGGTTAAAGTTAGCATAGTTGCCTTGAAGCTGTTTTAAATTTGCGCCGTTTAGATTGACATTCTCTAGATTGGCTTCTTCTAAATTTGCCCCTTCCAGGTTCGTATTCTCTAAGTTTGCATTTTCCAGATTTGCGGCTGTCAGGTTGGCATAACTGAAATTGCACTCTCGCAAATCCATCCCAGCAAAATTGGCATTTTCCAAATTAGCATTTTGGTAATTCTTTCGATCCGAAGATGGGTTGGCAAGCTCCCACAGTTCTCGGACGCGATCGCTCACATTTAACGCTCCAGAAATCGCTGTTCCAATCAAATTTGCTTCTTCCAGGTTCGCGCCTTCTAAGTTGACATTGTCTAAATTCGCATGACTTAAATCGGCTTGTTCTAAATTCGCATTAGTGAAATTGACACCCGTTAAATTTGCACCGCTTAACTGACATCTTTCCAAGTATGCTTCGCTCAGATCGGCATCTGTCAATTCTGCTGCAAAATCTTCTTGATTGAGAAGTTGCCAAACCAACCACCATTTTGGATCGAGTTGGGTATTTTGATTGATTTCTGTTCTGGTTAAATTGGCTTGATTGAGATTGGAATCTCGTAGATCGGCATCATTCAGATTTCCTCCCGCTAAGTTGGCATCTGTGAGGTTTGCGTGGCTGAGATTTGCACCGGATAAATTCAACAAATTGAGATGTTGGAGATTAGCATGGCTGAGGTTTGCTTGCCGAAATGACAGAATCCGATCGCCCCTCATTTCCTCTAAATTGGCGTGGCTCAAATCTGCGCGATCGAAGTTGGTTTTAGATAGAGCCGTCCCTTTTAAGTTTGCCCCAACCAAGCTCGCTCCGGCAAAATTACAGTTGCTCAAATTGGCATTTTCTAAGTTAACTCCATCCCAGTTAACTCCTTGGAAATCCCGATCGCTCAAATCCATTCCTTGCAGATCTTGTCCTGAATACCCTTCGTTTTGCAATTCCCACAGAATCCGTCCTGTGCGATCGAATTGGGTTTGGTTATCGATCTCCACATTTTCGAGATTCGTTCCGCACAGATTCGCACCCCGAAGATCTACACCGCACAGACTTGAATGACCAAAATCCGAATGTGCTAAATCGGCATTTTGGAAATTAACACGGTTACAAATTGCCTCTCGAAAATTCCCTTTTGGGAGTTTGGCGCGATCGCAATTCGCACCCGACAGGTTGGCTTGGCTAAAGTTCGCATCTGGCAAATTGACGGCTTGGAAATTAGCATCTTGTAAGCTGATTTGATTCAAATTCACTTGAGTACAGGAGATGAGCGAAAAATTGGCGCGATCGCACGTCGTCCCCTCTAAAATTGCTCCCGAAATGACTGCCATTTCCAAATTAGCATCCTGTAAATTAGCCCCTGTGAGATTACTGCGATTCAGGTTAGCTTTGCTTAAATTAGCCCCCGATAAATCGGCGTGGCTCAAATTTGCCTCTCGAAAATTGGCTTGGCTGAGATTCTGATTTTGTAAATTTTGGCAACTGAGATTACCTTTACAAAGAGAGACTTTAATCCATGTTGCTCCCTGCAAGTTCAGGTTATGTAAATCTGCCTCGAACATCTTGGCATCGGTTAAGTTTGCCCCTGAAAAATTAATCGAATCAAATTTTGTCCCGGTGAAGTCTACTGATTCTAGATCGGCTTGACTAAAATCAATCCGAGTTAAAGTTGAGCTGTTAAAACTGCCATTTTTAAGATTAGCACCCTTGAAGTTAATATCGGTTAATTCGAGGGCAATCAATTTTAATCCCGGCAAATCTTGTCCCTGGATTTCCAAGTTTTGAGTGTCTTGATTCGCTAACTGCCAAAACAATTTCCCTTGCGGATTGAGTTGGGTATTTTCATCAATAATACTCAGTCGCAGATCGGCTCCCGTCAGGTTCGCGCCGAGAAAATTAGCGCCGCGCAAATCAGCACGGTTCAGGCTGACATTTTCGAGGTTTGCATCGCTGAAATTGCAATTTCTGAGATCGGTTTTTCCGAGTACGGCATGGCTGAAATTGTAGCCTCGAAAGTCGCGATCGCGAAGATCTCCCTTTTGGAACCACAATCCCTGCAAATTTCCGTCCGCATGGATGGGGTTAAAGAGTTTCCACAGCGCTAAATATCGCGCATCTAAACGGGTGCGATTGTCGATCGCAACCCCTTCCAAACAAGAATTGTCCAAACGAGTACGGCTCAAATTTGCACCCCGAAAGTCTGCTCCTTTCAAATTAGAACTTTCCAAGAATGCTTCGGACAGATCGGCATCTCGAAAGTTGGCCCCCGAAAAGTCACAGCGATCGCAATTGATCCGGTTTAATTTGGCTTGGTTAAAGTTAGACGATTTAAAATTTGCTTGTCTGCTAAAAACTTGAGTCAAATTGGCCGCCTGAAAGTTAGCTCCACTCAAATTTGAATCACTGAGGCGACATTGGGATAAATTTGCACTCGAAAAATTAATGCTTTGTAAATCGGATTCGTCTAAATTCGCGAAGGACAAATCAGTGTTGGAACAGTCCCGATTTTCATTCCTCAAATTCACCAATTCCCAAACCAATTTCCACTTTGGATCGAGGCGGGTATTTTCATTAATTTGACTGTCTTGGAGGTGTGTCCACTTGAGATCGGAACCGGTCAAATCGACATCTTCTAGGTTTGCTCCTCGCAAAACGGCAGAAGCCAAAGAAACACCTTGTAAATTCTTTCCTTTTAGGTTGCGATCGCTCAAAATCGCACTCGATAAATTTGCCCCCGGTTGCAGTTGGTCTTCGGTGACAGGTGGGCGACTGCTGCTAAACCTGCGATTCCGCTTCGGTTGAGTGTTCTGATTCTGTGGTTCCTGACTACTCCGGCGACGGCGGCGACGGCGTGGATTTTCAGTATTTTTCCGTTCCGACATGGCAGCTTTCTTCCCTTGGAATCTCCTCTTTTTATTTTAATCGATTTAGATTAGCAGCCAGTTGGGTGAGTAAGCCCAAGGAAGGTGGGGGAATGGGTGGATAGGGCAAGAGAAAAGGAAGCTGTTTCCTCAACTCACCTTGCCCTGAATAGAGTCCATAGGGACGGGAGTTATTTAACGTCCAAGAGTTCCACATCAAAAACTAAGGTCGCATTGGGGGGGATGACACCACCTGCCCCTCTTTCGCCATAGCCTAAATTTGGGGGAATGGTGAGTGTTCTGCGTCCGCCGACTTTCATGGACATTACGCCCTCATCCCAGCCTTTGATCACTTGGCCAACGCCAATGGTAAAGGTAAAGGGGCGATTACGATCGCGGGAACTATCGAATTTTTTCCCATTTTCTTCTAAGGTTCCCGTATAGTGAACCGTCACTTTATTGCCTTTTTCTGGGCTTTTTCCTTCTCCCACCACCAGATCAACATACTTGAGACCCGATGGGGTCATCGTTGCTTCTGCTGGGGCTAAATTTTCACTGCTATTTTCGGCACTAGCCATCAGTTGAGTTGCTCCTTGATTGGTCACTTGAGTGATTTCCGCAGGGGAAGCCTCTGATACCTTAGCAGCATTAGCCTCACTGGGCGAACCAAATAATTGTGCGGCGACCAAAATCACGGCACAGGTCACCATCACCCCAAAGGTAATCCAAATTTCTTTCACGTAACTTTTCCTCAATGCGATCGTCGATTCAATAGCGTCATTAACGCCACAGTTTATTTTCCAAGTCTCGCACTTGTCGCTCCAATCGGTCTAGCCTTCCACGCAACTCATCCATCTCGGACTGACGAGGAACTCCCCAATCCATCAATAAATTCCGCAGTTGGCGTTGCAAGTGTTCATCGAAGCTGCCTTGCTCGGTTTTGAGCTGATCTACCAAGTCATCCATCATGTCTTTGGCCTGATCTGGGTCGATCGTGCCGTTTTTCACCCATTCTTCACTGGCTTCTTTGAGCTTTTCAGCGACAATGGAGGTTGTTCCGACTCCAAGCATGAGCAATTGATTAATCAAATTATTGTTATCCATAGGGTTGGGTTGTTGGATTGAATGGTTTGACACGGGGGTCAGTTCCTAGATGTTGTCTGGATCTGACCCATGGGATTTAATTCTGTATTGATCTTAACCTTGAACTTCCCTCCATCGGTTATACTGCTCATTCCACTTGTCTTCAATCGTAGTAAACCTTTAAGGATTTCATATCAATTCTTGTTTGGCATGACCATCAGATATTCTCGTGAAGCCGATCTAACGAAAATAGTTGAAATTTATAATGCTTCTGTTCCTTGTCGTTTGGCTACGGCAGATCTGCGACCGATTTCCGTTGAAAGTCGTCTGCCTTGGTATCAAGACCATTCTCCTCACTCTCGACCCCTTTGGGTTAAGGAAATCAATGACCAGATCGTGGGGTGGCTGAGTTTGAATGATTTCTTAAATGGTCGTCCTGCCTATCAAGCTACAGCAGAAGTGAGTATTTATATCGATCCGGGGTTTCACCGTAAAGGGATTGGCCGGGAGTTGTTGACTCAGGCGATCGCCTCTGGACCGGGTTTGGGAGTAACGAGCTTAGTGGCCTTAATTTTCTCCCACAATGAACCCAGTATATCCCTATTCGAGAAACAGGGATTTAACTGTTGGGGTCATTTGCCCGAAATCGCCAATATGGACGGACTGAAGCGGGATTTGTTGATTTGGGGCCGGCATTTGTTGGAGGAAGGATACTAACCATTCTTTGACATGGTAGGTTGCTCGGCAGTCGTCTTCGTTATAGCAAATAATCCGGTCTAAGAAGCGGCGATCGCCACTTTTGAGCCATTGGTCATACCAATAGACGGTTTGCGCTCCGCTCGCATTCTCATCTCGCCATTCAAATGCCATCCATCGGGCAATGGTTTTGAGAGCATAACTTTCAATGGGTAGGGTGACAAAGCGGGTTACCCGTTCGTGGATATCCACAAACCGACGGATCAGGGGTTTTAATTCCGATGCGGGTGTACCAAAGCGTTGCCCTAAGGTGTTGACGGCTTTGATTTCATATTCGCAAAAATGGAAAATGGGCATCGGGTGATAGCGATTGACCAACTCCAGAAACGCTTGCCACATTTGTTCTTGGTCATCTGGCGATCGCGCTAAAAAGGGATAAAATCGGGAGCGTTGCGCCGTGCGATCGATAACCAACACCCCCAACAGATATTCTAGATTTAAGTCGGGTTCTGTTTCAATATCAAAATAGAGTTCAACGGGAGTAATGGGAAAATCTTCTGGAGTCCAGGGATGGAGAGCGATCGCCCGTTGTTCTAAACTCGATTGAGCTTGGCGAATAATTTGTACACTTACCTGCTGTCCAAATTCTGGTGCTAAATCGGGCAACTGTTCAGGGGTTAAGGATTCTAGAGACGTTAACCCCAATTCCTGGAGGCGTTCATAGCGTTTAGGCGTAATTCCCGGAATCAAAGAGAGATGGTTTTGTTGTTGAGCCACTTGATGACAACCAGTTAACCATTGACAGAGGCTGCATTTTTGCCGACTGATAAACACTTCCGGTTCATCCGACTCTAGGAGCATCGTCAGCATTTCGGTCAACAGACTTTGGAAGTCTGGCCAAAGACGCACTAAATCTACTGTATAGGGCGATCGCTCCCTTAACACCAATTCTCCTTTATCTGGCCATTCTCCTTGGATCTGACTTAAAATCCAAGCATGGAATACCGAGACCATTTGATATTCTCGCTTGGGACGTTTGCCCCATTTTATATCCACCGGAGTATATTTCCAGGGGCCAAATTTCGACTCTCCAGGGGTTTTTACCCATAAGGTCGGATGACTCAGACAAGAGAATTTTGCCCAATGCTGAGGCAGAAAGTGGGGCAGATCCAGAAACTCTAAATCCATTTCCCCAAGCCAAAGAACCCCATGATAGATAGTCTCTACCCCTTCTTGCATGAGGGCTAGAGTCGCTAAAGCACCTTCTTGCCAATTGCCGTGGGTATACTTTGGTTTATCATAGGAATGATGGGCAAGGATCGTTTTTTGGTAGGCGGAACTATCCTGTCTTAATTTCAACAGATAGTCACTCGGAGGGTCTCGTTGGCGATCGTCTCCGTACATATCCAGAAACGCTCGACGATGACAGCGTTGGTAATCTAGTAATAATTGGGCAGTCAGCAGCATGATGATTAGACTAACAAAAACCTGTCATATTGTGGGAAGGGGTGAAGATACGACTCAGTTGGATCGAGTTCTCCCATGGTAGAGTTCCTTTCTATTGTCCCTCGATCTTGAAAGATTGCCCTAGGTTAACCCTGAAATCTCTTGAATCCCAACATGGATGATTCTTCACGCTCGGAAATTTCTCGCCCTTCGATTCGGCGTTTAGCCATTCTCTCCTTAGCATCTTTGGGGATTGTGGCTCTATTGTCGATGTCCAGTCAAATCTTGATTCAGCGCACCCTCAAGCAACGGATTCGCTCTAGCCGGTTTTTGGAGTTAATGGAGAATTATCGTCGCTTAACGACAACGGTTACAGAAGAAGCAGTTGCTGTTACTCAGGAGTCTAGAGTTTCAGATCGAGTCCCTGAAGTGGAGGATTTAGTTCGGGTTCGTCAACAATGGAAAAGTCTTTACGAGAAACTCAGACAAGAACAGTTAGAGCTTGGGTTATCCATTAAGAGTTTACAGGCAAGCTGGGAAGGGATAGAGGAGTGTTATGGGAAGATGTGGAGCTTGACAGAAGGTCTGTTGAGTGTAGAAGCCACCTCTAATGTGTCTGAGGAACAGTTATGGCAGCAAGGGGAAAGTTGCGATCGCCAGATTCAGGCACTCTTCACCCAAGAATACGATCGCACTCCTATTTATTTACATACGGCTGGCCAAGTTCAACTCGCCCTATTTGGATTAACCTTAGTTGTTCTTTTCCTAGAAGGAGCCTTAATTTTTTATCCCGGACTTCACCAAATCCGAGATTATATTAAAGCACTCAAATTAGTCGAACAGGAAAAAACCCAGATTACCCATGAACTCAAGGCCAAAAATAAGGCCCTCGATATAGCATTGCAAGAAGCCCAATCCGCCACCCGGCTTAAATCTGACTTTTTAGCCGTTATGAGTCATGAAATCCGTACTCCGATGAATGGTGTATTAGGCATGAGCGGCTTGTTATTTGATACGGAACTTGATGAAGAACAATTAGAATATGTAGAAACTATCCGCAGTAGCGGTCAATCTTTATTGACGATTATTAATGATATTTTAGATTTCTCTAAAATTGAAGCGGGTAAACTCGAATTAGAAACTCAACCCTTTGACCTCTATGAATGTGTGGAAGAGTCCTTAGATTTATTAAGTGCCCATGCCTCTGAAAAAGGTCTGAATTTAGCCTATGAAATCGATGCCCAAACCCCCCATGGCTTGATTGGGGATATTACCCGGTTGCGGCAAATCCTGGTGAATTTAATTGGTAATGGAATTAAATTCACCAAAGAAGGGGAAGTTTCGGTAACGATCAAATCAACGCTTCTTGGAGGTTCTCTGAGTCCCCTTCCTCATCCGGAACAGGCCGTCTCTTATGAAGTTCAATTTACAGTTCAAGATACAGGCATTGGCATTCCCAAGCATTTGCAAAATAAGCTCTTTCAGTCTTTTTCCCAGGTGGATACCTCCACCACTCGTCGCTATGGAGGAACGGGTTTAGGATTATCGATTTGCAAGCGATTAAGTGAATTAATGGGCGGTAAAATGTGGGTGGAGAGTGAAGAGGGAGAAGGTGCAGCGTTTCATTTTACCATTGTCGCTGAAGGGGCGCGATCGCCGATTCCAATTCATTTACGCAATAGCCAGCCCCAGTTACGAGAAAAAAGGATTTTCATTGTCGATCGATCGGCTACGAATCGCAAAATTCTCAAAGATCACGCCCAAAGATGGGGGATGAATAGTTTAGAGTTGAGTACACCAGAAGAGGTTACCAACTGGATGAAACGCTCTATCCCCTTTGATGTGGGAATTATTGGAGCGCTACCTGGGGATGAATCCTTAGAGGATTTAGTCGATCGGATTCGCCAATACTGCGATCGCGACTCTCTACCTTTAATTTTACTCGCCTTTAGCGGCACGGTAAACAAGTCCTGCCAAGAAAAATTTGATTCCACCCTCTCTAAACCCATTAAACTCTCCCAACTCTACCGAATTTTAATGGGTCTTTGTGCTGGACGGACAGTGGAAACCCATTCACCAACAACAGAATGGATTCCCAATCCGCCGGATAGCCATCAGGCAGAGGATTCAGAAAATACTCATCAACCCCAATTGTCACCGTCTCCTGTGAGTGAATCGGAACTTTTAAGTATAGGTTCCCCACCTGCAAATCAAGAAAATCATCGTGAAGATTCCTCGATTTATTCTCTGCGTATTCTCCTGGCTGAAGATAATAGTGTCAATCAAAAAGTTGCGATTAAAATGTTAGACCGTTTGGGCTATCGAGTTGATGTGGTCAGTAATGGCTTAGAAGTGATTGAGGCATTGCAAAGACGAGTTTATCATATCATTTTAATGGATGTGCAAATGCCAGAAATGGATGGCTTAGAAGCCACTCGATATATCTGTCAAACTTGGCAGAGTTCTCAGCGCCCTCATATTATCGCGATGACTGCCGGAGCCGCCGATGGAAATCAGTGGCAATGTCTAGAAGCAGGGATGGATGATTATGTGAGTAAACCGGTGAAAGTAGAAGCACTGCAAGCTGCTCTAGAAAGGGCCAAAACTAAATTAAAAGAACTGCATACTGTATCGGCTCCAGTGAAGTTGAATTTATCAATTAACCCTGGAAGAGAAGAAAGTTTAGATTGGCAGATTTTTAATCGCCTACGGGATGAGTTAGAAAGTGATGACGATCCAGAATTTTTCACCGATTTAATCGATCAGTTCTTGGGAGATGTGCCAAAAATATTGGAAGAAATGAAGAGGTCTGCCGAAACCCAAGACACAGAAATATTAACCATTAAAGCTCATACGCTCAAGGGTAGCTCTCGAACATTTGGTGCGAATGCTTTGGCTAATTTATGTCGAGATTTAGAAGCAGAAGCTAAAACCGCGAGTTTGGTACAAATCGGTCAGAGAATTGCCCAAATTGAATTAGAATTTAATCAAGTTAAATCTGTGTTAGAACAACAGAAACAATAAGTCGAGTGTTGGATCAATGAACGATCAAACGATTGATGCATTTACCTATACTTTAGTTCGGGAATACTTGGCCGATGGATTACCGGGACGTTCGTCTCTGAATACTCGGATTCATCCCCAAGATGAGATGCTACTTTTTTTACTGGATGCACAGAGTTATCAAGGAAAAGAAGAGCAGGCAGTTTTAGCCTATTTTAAATCGGCACAGGAGATTGTGGATCGGGTAGATCGGGCGATCGCATGGCATCAGAAGAGTTGGACGAATATAGACCGTTTTTTAGAGTTTGCCTGTGGGTATGGGCGATTAACTCGATTCTGGGTGGAAAAACTTGCTCCTGATAAAGTTTGGGCTTCAGATATTTATACGAATGCAGTTGATTTTGTTAGCCAAGAATTAGGCGTTCACGGGATTGATTCTGTGGTCGATCCAAAGAGTTATCACTGTGACGAAAAA
Organism: Roseofilum sp.; assembly: GCF_982964205.1. Lineage (NCBI taxonomy): Bacteria > Bacillati > Cyanobacteriota > Cyanophyceae > Desertifilales > Desertifilaceae > Roseofilum > Roseofilum sp. The sequence goes on from NZ_CEZBFX010000022.1 coordinate 18,349, forward strand.
TTTAATTGTATTTTGGTTTATTCTTTGTTTAGCCATTTGCCAGAAAATCGGTTTGGACAATGGTTAAGTCGCTTATATGATTTACTCCTACCCGGTGGGTTATTGCTCTTTAGTGTTCACGATCGAGCCGTCCAACCTCCAGGCTATACAATGCCAGAATCCGGGATTTTATTTGTGGAGCAAAGCGAGAGTCAATCTCTAGATCGGGCAGAATATGGTTCAAGTTGGGTAACGGAGGATTTTGTTAAAAGGGCGATCGCCACTTCTATGGGGAATGAAGTTTCTTATACTCGCTTTCCGAGAGCATTTACACTCCAGGATTTATATGTGGTGGTTAAAACCCCCAATTGCGATTTTTCTGATTTAAAAATTGACTTTACTCCTAAAGGCGCTCTAGAAGACTATTTTATGGATGATAGGGGGCGATTTTTTCTGCGGGGATGGAGTGCGATCGTACAACCGGATCATGGAGTAGCAGAAATTCAAGTCTGGTGTAAAGGGAAACAGGTTAACCGATTACTACAAAGATGTATTCCTTCCGCTCCTTCCCAGAAAGCAGCGCAAGTTTTGGGAATCGATCCCCAATGGACGGAAAAATCAGGCTGGTCGTGTGTGTTTAGTCTACCGGAAGAGGTGGATTTAGAAACAGCAGTGATTATGATTAAGGCGGTGAGCGATCGCCAGACAGAACGAATTATTGTCTTAAACTGGATGAAAACCTTATTACCAGAGGGAATCCCTACCCAATGTGTGGCCGAAACCTCTTGGAAACAGGTGATTCAATCTCAATCGAATTGGTGGCGCGCTAAAATCTTAGATAATATTTGGTCTAATAATATTCAAGCCAATCTCGACCGTGCCACCCTTAAACCGGCTCCCAATTCCAAAGGTGTGATTTTAGAATTGGAAGGATGGGTTGTTGTCTTGGATTCTGATATCACCATTGAAGAGATCCAAATTTTCCTCAATGGCACACTCAAACAGCGATGTTTACCCACTTGTGTGCGTCCCGATGTCGCCCAATATTGGGGAAAAACCAATTATATTTATAGTGGGTGGATTGCCGAATGTTATCAACAAGAAGAAATTCAACTAGAGCGCGATCGCCTCAGCAATGCAGAGCATTATCGGCTGCAAATTAAAATCATCGATTCTGAAGGAGAAATCCATACCGTTTGCGATCGGCTCCTGGCTACCCTATTATCAAAGTAGGCGCAGAAAATCAATTCATCTATGAATCTCACTCAACACCGGCAACAACTTACTGCTCTGAAGAATAAAATGTATTTTAATTATGGAGGTCAAGGGCCTCTCCCGGAATTAGCACTGCAAGCTATTTTCAATTCTTATCGCCACATTCAAAATCTAGGCCCCTTTTCCCAGAGTGCCAAGGATTGGGTGACTGAGGAATTGCAGCAAACACGGGAAGTTATTGCTGCTGAACTTAAGGTTTCTCCCAGCACGATTAGCCTCACCGAAAATGTGTCTGCGGGATGTAATATTGCCCTATGGGGAATTCCCTGGCAAGCTGGAGATGGACTCTTATTAACCGACTGCGAACATCCCAGTATTATTGCTACAGTACAGGAAATTAGTCGTCGGTTTGGCGTTCAGCTTTCTACTTGTCCGATTTTAGAAACTTTAAACGAAGGCAACCCGGTAGAGGCGATCGCCAGTCGAGTCCAACCCAACACTAAATTGGTGATTATCAGCCATATCCTCTGGAATACGGGTCAAGTTCTACGGCAAAAAGAAATTGTGGAGCAAGTGCGATCGCAAAACCCCAACACTCAAATCCTAGTCGATGCTGCCCAATCGGTCGGCTCTTTACCCCTCACCTTAACCGACGATGGCATTGACTTTTATGCTTTTACCGGTCATAAATGGTGGTGCGGTCCGGAAGGGTTAGGTGGCTTATACGTGCGTCCCGAAGCCTTAGAAACCTTGCATCCCACCTATATTGGTTGGCGTGGCATTCTGACGACCATGACCGGACAACCCAAAGGATGGAAACCCGATGGCCAGCGCTATGAAGTCGCCACCTCTGCCTATCCTTTACTTGCAGGACTGCGAGAAGCCATTTCCTTTCATCAATCTTGGGGAACGATTGAACAGCGATACGATCGCATCTGTAAACTCAGTGCTATACTTTGGGACAAGTTGGGAGACATCCCCCAAGTTCATCGACTGCAAGCAACTAAACCACAATCGGGTTTAGTTTCATTCCAACTCGAAAGCGGCAAACACGAGCAACTTGTCAATGCTTTAGAAGCGCAAAACCTTATGGTGAGAACCATCCGCCATCCCAACTGTATTCGTGCTTGTGTTCACTATTTTACCGAAGTTCGGGAAATCGAGCGACTGGTGGAGGCGATCGTCCACCGTTGTACATCCATCAGCTAAATTCACGCTTTCGACACCATAGCCCATCATGTTTCTGAGTCTTCTCAAATGCCATTTCAATCAAGATTTTAAGTGCCATGACACAGACTCCAAAAATTTCGGTTGTAATTCCAGTTTACAATGGCGAAGAAACCATCAAAGAGACCATTCAATCTATTCTCAATCAAACATTTGAAGATTTTGAAATTGTTGTAATTAATGATGGTTCTAATGATTCAACTTTGGAGATTATATCAACTTTTAAAGATCGGAGATTAAATGTTTTTTCCTCCGAAAATTCCGGACTGTCAGCGGCCAGAAACCGAGGAATTACTAATGCTAAGGGAGAATATATTTCTTTTATTGATGCCGATGATATGTGGACGGAGCATAAACTTGAAGAACAGTTAAAAGCCTTGCAAAGCAATTCTTGGGCTAGTGTGGCCTATAGCTGGACGAACTTCGTTAATGAAAATGGGAAGTTTTTGCGTTCTGGCTGTCGCATTAATGCTAATGGTGACGTATTTCTTCAGCTTCTTAGAATCAACTTTATCCAGAGTGGGTCTAACCTGTTAGTTAAAACTAAAGCACTGGCGAGAGTCGGAAATTTTGATGAGTCCCTTGATGCAGTAGAAGATTGGGATATGTGGTTACGGTTGGCTGAGAGTTATCAGTTTGTCTGCGTACCTTTACCTCAAATTTTATATCGAGTCTCTTCATCTTCCACTTCAATGTCTTCTCAGGTTTTGAAGATGGAACAATGTATCTTGCAAGTGATTGAAAAAACTTGTAATAATACTTCTAGACATTTAAGCAAGGATCTTAAATCGCAAGTTTTCGCAGAGCAATATAGATATCTAACAACCAAAGCATTAGATGGATATCCAGAGCCCAGAAAAGGCCAGGCAGCAGTGACTTTTTTTATCCAGGCTATCCGTTACGATCCCTCCTGGTTGCACAAGAGAAAAAAATTAATTTCAATTATTATATTTAAAATGATTATTTTTTCTGTTTTACCGACGAATTTTTCTCGCCCAATCATTAAAAGTTTGAAGAATAGATTTGGTCAGAAAACTCCATAGCTTTTAAGTGATGACCATTCTGATTAGCTAGTCAAAGTTATGCAGGTTTAATCTAGAGTAAATAAAAACAGTTTACTGCCAGATTTATGGCTCACTCCTGCAAGTTCCCATTAAAGTATAAACATTATTTAGTCGGTTGATTTTTGTGATTAGTTTTTGGGCCGATTGGTGAGGTAGAATAACTGAAATGGCAATCTTCAGGAAAACTTTCAATAAAACTCGCTTTCTTAAAAGAGAGTAATCATAATAAATTGCGAATAAAATAAACCTAGTAGCGATAAAACCTCTCGAGCGATCGGGTATTCCAAAAAGTGACTTATAGGTAAGATACTTGTAAGTATTAGCCAGAGTATCTCGTTTAAGATACTGTAGAGATTCTGGTGCTTGCTCAAATGCTCGCTCGATCACTTTCAAGGAAGAGGATTCCATTTTGGCAACATTAGAAGAACTTGAAGTAGCAGAGATGCGATATAAAATTTGTGGTTTAGCTACTGTGACAAAGTGATAGCGAGATGCTATTCTGAGCCATAAATCCCAATCTTCAGCAGGAGGTAAAGATTCATCAAAATTCCCTATCTCCAATAACGTTTCTCGACGAATTAAAGGATTAGAGCCATTTTCTAAAAAATCAGTTAGTAAAAGCCGTGGATAAGCATCACCATTTACTGTAATAGAGGCTCCCCGGTATAGAAATTTGCTAGATTCATCAATATAATTAGTCCAGCTATAAGCTAATACAGCTTCAGGATTTTGTTCTAAAGCTTGGAGCTGTTTCTCCAGTTTATCATGAGTCCACAAATCATCAGCATCTAAAAATGCAATATACTGTCCAGAAGCATGAGATAATCCACGATTACGACTAGCTCCTTGACCCCCATTAGGATAAGAAAATACATTTAATCGAAAATCCTGAATACTATTAATTACCTCTAAGGTTGTATCCTGGGAGCCATCATTAATAATAATTACTTCAAAGTCTTGAAACGTTTGATTGAGGACAGATTTAATAGTTTCTCTAATTGTTTTTTCGCCATTGTACACAGGAATTATAACTGAAATAAGGGGCATATTTAAATATTCTCCACTATGAGACGATCTTACTTGGGTCGTTGATAATATATTGAAGCAAACTATTGATGTTACAAAATCTCCCTATTTTGTCGAGTAAAGCCAAGGCTTTTTGGGGCGGAAGTAGACCTACAATAGCCATTCTTAATCCGATTTTCCAGAATAGTTTTTTCTGCATAAAACTGGGTTGATATCTGGCAAAGATAAAAGTAAATCTTAAGGCATTAAAGGCTTTCTTTCTATCCGGATAACCCGATAGGGCTTTATAAATTAGATAATTATACAAATTGCCCAGAGTATAGGGCTTTAAATATTGCAAAATATCTGGAGCTTGATTGAAAGCTTTAGTAATCACTTGCAAGCATCCTGATTCAAGTTTCACGACGTTCGAGGAGAGAGAATGACTTGAAACTCGATACGAAATCTGTGGACGCTCGACTGTAATGAAATGATATTGAGCCGCTAACCGTAAATATAAATCCCAATCCTGTCCAGCCGGTAGAGATTCGTCAAATGCTCCAACTTTATTTAAGGCTTCCCGTCGAATTAGAGGGTTAGAACCATTCTCTAAAATATCAACTAATAAAAGGTGGGGATATACATCACCATTGGCTGTGCAGTAACCTCCTCGAGAAAGAAATTTACTCGATTCATCAATGAGATTGCACCAACTATGAGCAACGGCAGCTTGAGGATTTTCTTGTAAGGCATTGAGTTGAGCTTCTAGTTTGTCTGGAGTCCACAAATCATCTGCATCTAGGAAGGCAATATATTCCCCAGAAGACTGTGCAAAACCACGATTCCGACTAGGGTTCGATCCAGCATTAGGATGGGAGAAAACTTTTAGTCTCGGATCTTGTATCCTCGATAACACTTCGAGAGTTCCATCTGTTGAGCCATCATTAATGACAATTAACTCAAAATCGGCAAAAGTTTGTTTGAGAACAGATTCAACAGTCTCAGCAATGGTCTTTTCACTATTGTAAGCTGGAATAATGACAGAAATAAGTGGCATATCTAGTCAATCAGTTAGAACCACACCCAATATTATATACTGAGTTCAGCCTTTCTACAAGTACCTCGAACTATGAAAAATTTCCAGTGGACAACTCCATGCGACTATCAAACGGCTTCCGTAACTGGATTAACTAGAGAACACTGGGAAGAAGTGATGGTAAGTTTACTTGAAGGAATTCTTGCTTATGCGTCTCCGGGAAAAGCAAGGATTAAACTTCCAGGAGTCAATAGCACTAATGGTTTAGTAGCTGATGAATTGGAAGGTTTTTCTCGGTCTTTGATTATGGCTGCGCCGTTGCTCAAAAGTCATCCGACTTTGAAACTTACTGTGGGCAATCAAACTCTGGATGTTGTCGATTTTTATCATAAAGGAATTTTGGCAGGCACAAATCCTCAACATCCTGAATATTGGGGACAGATAGGTGACTTTTCTCAGAATATTGTGGAATGCGGATCTCTGGCATGGTCTCTGTATCTTTCACAAGCTCAGATCTGGGATAAGTATTCGGATAGAGAAAAACAACAGGTGGCTGATTATTTGTTGCAATGCAATCGGGTTAAGGGCCATGCTAATAATTGGCTTTTATTTAAGGTTATTATTAATACCGTTTTAGAAAGGTTAGGGATGTCTTTTTCTAAAAAAGAGATCTTTAAAAATCTAGAGATTTGTAAAAAGATGTACCTTGGAGAGGGTTGGTATCGAGATGGAAAGACGAAGCAAATTGATTATTACAATGCCTGGGGATTCCATTACTATTTTTTGATGTGGGTTATTTTAGATGGCGATCGCCATCCAGAGATTGCCCAACTCCATCTCCAAAGGATGCGAGAGTATATGCATAGCTTCCGCTACTTCTTCTCTGGGGAAGGGAATGTGCCGTGTTTTGGGCGCTCTGTCACCTATCGATTTGCCTATCTTGCTCCCATTGCGTTGGGGTTATATTTGGATGGTTTAGAGCAAGATTTGGGGGAACTCAAGAGTATTTGTAATCGTTTGCTGCAATTCTTTTTGAACGGGGAAGTCTTGACAGAGGACAATCTTCTCACTCCTGGATATCTCCGTCACTCTCCTAGGCTGCTAGAATTTTACTCCTGTGCAGCTTCTCCCTACTGGTTAGGAAAAGCCTTTAACCTTCTCTTACTGCCAGAATCTCACCCTTTTTGGCAGGCTGAGGAGAAACCTTTAGCTATTGATAGAGACAGCTTTTCTATTTCCATTGAGTCAGCCGGTTATTTGCTTGTAGGCGATCGCGCATCAGGTCATGTTCAGCTCCTGAACCATAAATCTCATCATAGTTATCCCGAGCTGAGTAGCAAATATACCAATTTTGCCTATTCTTCTCTCTTCGGTTATGATATCGGCCCCATTAGAAAAAAATACGATAGTGACAGTTCTCTGTGTGACAATGCTCTAACCTTTTCTGATGGCGGTAGATATGTGCAGCGATCGCAGATTCAACCCCTCTATTGCAAACCCAACTTTATTGCGTCTAAATATCCATTGCGAATGGTCAAACGCGAGGCCACTAACTGGTTACCTCGAATCTATACTAACCTCGGTTGGGCATGGACTTACACTCTAGTTAAAGATGACTTTATGATTAATGTCCATTACATTAAAACTCGGAAATCCTTGAAATTCAAAGAAGGAGGATATCCATTAGGGTTTGATGAAGGTGTACCAGAGATTATCTCAACAGAAGGTGCAGAAGTCGCCTATAAAGACGGTAAAATCAGTTTTATTCGCAACTTGTATGGCTACGATCGCCAATTTCCAGCCCACGCTTTAATCTCTAAGGAGATTGAGAATAATATTAGATATAAATCAAGTGTGGTTCCCGCTTTAGGCTTTGAAAATCAAAACCAAAAGTCTTTTTATTTGGCCAATATGGTTTATGGAAAAATCGGCCATGAGAGCATCGATCAATTGATGCAACTCGTCCATACTTTTCAAATTGCTGACGACTTGATCAACTTCCACTTTTATGATGGCGAACAAGTCGTGATGCAATTCGGTAAAATCAAGCGCCTTAATCTTACCCTTAATGGAAAGACGATCGAGGGTAAAATCATTATGGCTAGAGTTTCGGGGGATGGAAAAACTTGTCAAATCGTTCAACACTAGACTAGCCAATGGGACAGATCGCGCCCAATCAAATCTTGTAGCTTTAAGATATCTGCTTCAAAGATGGGAATTAATTCTTGTCGCAGTTTTGGAGACAGTGGCTTCAGCCTCGCCAGATTTTTCCGGTAGGCTTTTGCCGCCATCGGCTGACGAATTTTTGCTGGAATCAAAGGTCGAATGAGGCTCTTGACAATATTCTGATTGCTAATAAAACTATGTAAAATCCTATTTTTGGGCACTTCTGATTTATTGTAGCGAACCGAAAAATCAGGTATGAAAGTATCATCCACTTCTAGAAAATGAAAAATATCTTTAATCATGTTTTGAGCATCTTTTTGCAGATCTTCATAAAGATAAACTTTAATTTGCTTGGGATCGAATTGCTCGAAATATCGTTGCAGTTGCAAACCATAGAAACCAAAATCTTGATAACGCCACACAGGAGACCAATGTTTTTTTCTACGCTGTTCTTCTTCCTTAAAAGCTTGATGGAAATCTTTAAGTGGCTCTCGTCCGTCTCGACGTAAGTGGGAATAAAAAGAATACGCTCGATCCACAGGATGGCGTAAAATAGCGATTAACTTTACCTCTGGAATATAGTGTTTAATCCGGGCTGCTGCTTCGGGAATATAAAGATAAAAAGTCGAGGCTTCTCCAATTGATTTTTCATCTTTGATATTCTTAAAAAGAGCTTGATACTCTTTTAAGTAGGGGACTGTTTTGACATTGGTTGTAGCTTCGGCATCTCCAGGGCCGCAGAAATCCGGTTGCCATCCTTCATAAGCAAAAAAATTGGGTTCTTTATTTTTGCTCATATAAATTTCAGGGTGTTCATAGAGATATCTGTAAACAGAGCTAGTCCCTGATTTAGCCGCACCGATAAGTAGAAAATTGGGCATAGTCATTGCTATTTCTCCATGACTTGATTAGGACGGTCGTTCGGATTTTAGCAGATTATCAATTTTGTAGGTTAATGAGGTTTTTTTGAGAGGCGATCGCGCACGGTTGTAAAACAGGTAAACAAATTCTCTGAGCAGACCTACGTTTTCCGGGTGTTATACCAGTATTCTTTACTACGGGTCGAATGGTACAACCAGTGAGCAATAATCGCAAACAGAACAGGATTAGAGCCAGGATAAATTGTTGGGACTTCATGGTACTTGCTTCCTCCAGACCATAGACTCTGCTGTCCTCTCCAGGTTATTCTATTGGATATAAAGAATCAGTAAGGATTACTGCAATTTACAACAAGATTCTGTAAAGCTTTGCTCAAAGCCCGACAAGGTCAGTCTGTAGATTTACAGAGAACCGAAATGACAACCCAAAACATTGAAATAAAAGTGTAACAGAAATGTTACACTTGCAAAAAGCAATTATAGCGATTCTCTGTTCTGGAGGAGTGCAGCTTGAAGGCTTAGACTCTAAGTAATTCAAGCTATTGTCTATTGCCTATTGCTAGAGTGCCTTTTGCCTAATGAATTATGACTGAATCTGAAACCTCTCCTATCCCTTCTGAACAGCCTGAAATGCCTGAAACGCCCCAAACGGCTTCACAAGAACCGCAAGCGAGTTACGTGAAACTAGCGATGAGGAACATGGTGCGTAAAGGGAGAAAATCCTTAATCCACTTTACCCTTACCGTTATTGGTCTTTTGGGGGTACTGGTGGGACTTTCCTACCTCACTCGATAACCTCACCTGATAGGAGATATTCACAATGGATGTTGAAGTCAATATTGAGATTAGCAAGTCTATTGCTCAACCTCCGGTAGCATCAGAACTATTGCATCAATGGTTTTGTGCTTGGTTAAAGAGTATCGATCTGCCTCCAGCTTCTGCCTATGAATTGAGCTTACGTTTAACAGATAACCAAGAGATTCAGAGCTTCAATGCCCAATATCGCCAACAAGACAGACCGACAGATGTTTTAGCCTTTGCTGCTCTAGAGACAGAAACCCCTCTTCTTCCAGGGACTGAAAACCCCTTATATTTAGGAGATCTAATTATCTCAGTGGAGATTGCTAGGGATCAAGCTAAAGAACAGGGTCATTCAGAAACTGTGGAACTGGCTTGGTTGAGTGCCCATGGTTTACTGCATTTGTTGGGTTGGGATCATCCCGATGAAGAGAGCTTACAGGCGATGTGGATCAAACAAGAATCTCTACTGGTGCAAGTGGGTTTAGAGTTGGGGACCTTGGAGGGGATGTCAGATCTTATGATATGAGTTACCCTCATGGTGAATTCAATTTCTGCTTATGGTCTGGGTTGCTCTACAGACAATGGAAGACGACGAACGCTCATATAAGCTCGTATAAATAGATCCCCACCTTTGCTCTCAATTATGGTGAACCTTATGTCTAGTAAACTTTCGATTTCAACTGTTGAATCAACCCATTCCTCAAGGGTTACTCATCGTAACTGCTCTTGGCAGGTAGCAGAGAATTTGCCTACCAGTTTTAAGTATGCTTGGGCTGGAGTAACTTATGCGTTTAGAACACAACGGAATTTTCGCATCCATGTGATTGCGGGAAGTTTGGTGATGATCGTTGGATCTCTGTTGCAGGTTAATGCGGTGGAAGCGGCGATTTTGGCGGTGATGATTTCTTTGGTTTTGGTGCTAGAGTTGCTGAATACGGCTTTAGAAGCTGTGGTGGATTTAACGGTAGAACAGAACTATCATGAATTGGCCAAAATTGCTAAAGATTGCGCGGCTGGAGCGGTGTTGATCTCGGCGATCGCCTCTATTATAGTAGGAATCATTCTGCTGTTGCCTAAGCTGGTTATCCTGTTCTCCTAACGGCTCCCATGATCATTGTTATTGATAACTACGATAGTTTTACTTACAATTTAGTTCAGTATTTGGCAGAATTAGGACAAGAGTTCCCCCAAGCCAAAGACATTCAGGTGTATCGAAACGATCGCATCTCCTGGCAAGAAATTCAAGAGCTTAAACCGGATGGAATCGTGATCTCTCCTGGACCGGGACGACCGGAAGAGTCCGGAGTCTCCCTAGAGGCGATCGCGAAGTTAGGGCCAAACTTGCCCATTCTGGGGGTTTGTCTGGGCCACCAAGGTATTGGTCAAGTGTTTGGTGGTAAAATTGTCTCTGCCTCTGTCCTGATGCATGGTAAAACTTCACCCATTCACCATAGCGGTGTGGGCATTTTTGCCGGTCTGGATAATCCTTTAAATGCGACTCGCTATCATAGTTTGGCCATTGACCGCAGCAGTTGTCCAGAAGAGTTGGAAATTACAGCTTGGGTTGAAGATGGGACAATTATGGGGGTTCGCCATCGCCAATATCCCCACATCCAAGGCGTTCAATTCCATCCCGAAAGTATTCTCACTAGCAAAGGCAAAGACCTCTTGCGGAACTTTCTGCGATCGCTCCCTTCTTGAGAAGCGAACCCCAACCCTGGATAATAAAGACTGAATCACCCAATAATTGAGCAATGAAACGGCGCAACTTTATCAGCACTACAGGGGCAATGGCGATCGCCACTATCGTCACGTCTGCCTATTCTGCAACAGCCCAAACCCCCAGTGGACTCACCATACAGAGCTTTGGTCATACCTGCTTCTTGTTTACTGGAGGCGGCCATCAAATTTTAGTCAACCCCTTTCGTCCCCTGGGTTGCACCGCCCAATACCCTGCCCCCAACGTGGAAGCCGATCTGGTATTAATCAGTTCTCAACTATTGGATGAAGGCTATGTAGAAGACCTTCCTGGCCAACCCAGACTTCTGTTTGAACCTGGAGATTATCAACTCAATGGTGGCTTGCAGGTGCGGGGAATGGTAGCCGAGCGGCTGGAGAAACGGCCAGGAAGCCGCTTTCCGAGTAATGTGTCTTGGGTTTGGAAACAAGCCGGAATAAAACTTTTGCACTTAGGGGGGATGGCTTCCCCCATTACGGTAGAACAGAAAATCCTCATCGGTAGACCGGATGTCGTCTTCATTCCCGTTGGAGGTGGACCCAAAGCCTATAGCCCCGAAGAGGCAAAAGCTGCTCTAGAAATACTAAAGGCTAAAATTGTCATTCCTACCCATTACCAGACCCAACAGGCCGATCCTCAAGTCTGTGATTTGGCTAGGGTTGATGAGTTTCTGGCCCTGATGAATGGTACTACTGTGCAAAGAATAGCTGGCGATCTCCTGACCCTTCAAGCCAATAGCCTGCCCAATGAAGGTTCACAAATTAAAGTGCTGTCACTCTAAGATTTTTGAATCAGTTTTCATAACAGAGATTGCTTTGATCGCCGGATGGGACTTGATATTATCCGCTCTATCTATAGCAAACCTTTAAGGATTTTATATAATAACCATGAAAGTTTACTTAGATAGTAGCGTTTTAAACCGCCCATTTGATGACCAAACCCAAGCCAGAATTATCTTAGAAACCCAAGCATTACGAACTATTTTACAACTCATCGAAAACAAGCAATTAATCCTTATAAGCTCATCAATTCTGGATTATGAAAACAACAAAAACAACAATATTATTAGGCAGGACTGGGTTAACCAATGCCTAGAACTTGCCATAGAAAACCAAATTATTCAACCCAACATTATTGAGAGAGGTGAAATTATAGAACAAACAGGAGTCAAACCTATTGATGCTCTTCATCTAGCATCAGTAGAACAAGCCTGTTGTGACGTTTTCCTTACCTGTGACGATCGACTGCTACGACGTTATCAAGGGCCAATCAAAGCCGTAAACCCAGTAAATTTTATCCTAGAACTAACGGAGTCCCCCGAATGAAAATCAGTCTACCTAACGAACAAGCGATTATCCAAGATGCGATCCAGATTCTTCATAAAGCGATGAAACCATCCCAGATGGTTGTTCTGATTGCTCGTTGGTGGTCAGATGGTGGCAATTATTTAGACCAGAAAAAAGGCTGGTTTGCTAACGAAAACATCGATAGCCTAGCTGAGAAAATCAAAGCCTTTGAGCAGTCCAAAACCAACTAGCCCATATCTGCCGAAAACATAGTATTAATATTTGATGTAATTATCAAAGGAGGTTCAATTAGCGTGGTTTCATCCCTCTCCAAGGCCGTTTCGGTACAACTGAAAGACGAATATCGCCAACGCCGGGAAAGATTAATGGCGAAAATGGCAAAAAGTACGGCGATTTTTCGTAGCGCTTCCTTAGCAGTTATGCACCATGATGTGGAGCATCCCTTTCGCCAGGATAGCGATTTTTTCTATCTGACAGGGTTTAATGAACCCGAAGCGGTGGCAGTGTTAGCACCTCACCATGAAGAACACCGGTTTATTTTGTTTGTGCAACCGAAGGAGTGGGAGAAGGAAGTTTGGAGTGGTTATCGGGTAGGGGTGGAAGATGCTAAGGCTATCTATGGTGCGGATGAGGCCTATCCTATTGCCGAGTTAGGGGAAAAATTACCTCAGTATTTGTCGAAGGCAGATCGCCTATATTATCACTTTGGTATCGATGAACCGTTTAATCAGACGATTTTGAAGCAGTGGCAGTCTCTGCTCAGACAATATGCAAAAAAAGGCTTTGGCCCTACGGCTCTGGAAGACCCGATGACTCTGTTACATCCGCTACGCTTGGTGAAGAGTGAGACGGAATTAGAGCTGATGCGTAAGGCGATCGCTATTTCTGTCGAAGCTCATCATTTAGCTTGGGATATGGCGAAACCCGGAATTTATGAGTACGAAATTCAAGCAGAAATGGAGTACCTTTTCCGTCGTCGGGGAGGGGTTGGCCCGGCTTATCCTTCGATTGTTGCTTCTGGTGCGAATGCCTGTGTTCTCCACTACATTGAGAACTCCCGCGCCTTAGAAGCGGGAGATTTATTACTCATTGATGCGGGGTGTTCCTATGGCTATTACAACGGTGATATTACTCGTACTTATCCGGTTGGTGGAAAGTATGGAATGGAACAACGGGTGATTTATGAGATTGTCCTCGAAGCCCAACGGCAGGCGATCGCCCAAATCAAACCCGGTAATCCCTTTAATGCTGTTCATGATACCGCTCTTCAAGTCCTCGTCGAAGGCATGATCGAATTAGGGTTCTTAGTCGGAGAACCAGACGAATTAATCAAAGAAGAGAAATATAAACCCTATTACATGCATCGCACCAGTCATTGGCTCGGTCTGGATGTTCATGATGTGGGAGCCTATAAACAAAATGAAGAAGAGTCTCAAGTACTACAACCAGGTCAAGTGTTAACTGTAGAACCGGGCATGTACATTGCTCCTTTGGTCAAACCCCCAGAGGAACAACCCGAAGTCCCTCCCCAATGGCGAGGCATTGGCATTCGGATTGAAGATGATGTTTTAGTTACCGAAAATGGTTATGAAGTACTGACAGCTGGCATTCCCAAAATGCCCGAAGAATTAGAAGGAAAATAGAGAGATAGGATAACCGGTTGTGATTATTGGTAAACACCGTCAATCAATTTCAATCCTTTTATCCTTTCGGATACAGCATTTTTCGCTTTTATTATGTACAGTGCATTTCCACTCCTACATTGTTCCGGGAGAACATTGCCTGTTGCCTGTTGCCCAACATGAAGCATCATCATAGCCAATTAACCGGACTTGATATTATTCCCACTCTGGGGTTAATTCTCGAAAGTTAAACGTTTGAGCGCTAGGATGACAAGAAACACATTGACTCAGCTCAATTCTCTCTTGAAACTCAACTTGTGGATGAAGGGCCTTAAAATAGCGAGAATTCCGTAGGCGATAGGGAGTTGATTCATCCTTAAGTAAGGGACGAGAAAAGACTTGAATATATTTCCAAACCAATAACCGACCGGGGTTGAGGATAGGGTCAATTGATATGCCATAATGCTGTTGATCTTGAATCAGTTGTCGCCAGGTTTCAGTCGGCATCACCGCAGGAGGAAGGGCGAGGTGACAACTGCCACAATTTTCTCGATAAAGTTCTTCTCCCAATTGATGTTGTTCGGGGACAAGATCGACTGATTTACGGGAAGACTGGGAAAAGGCGGGTTGATTGAGGGTGGATAATCCCCATCCTAATGTTACCGACCAAAGGAAAATGAGGGTAACGAGGATTAGGGGCGATCGCCGCTTTAGACTAGGGAATAGGGAATAGGGAATAGGGAATAGTTGGCGATACTTATATTTCATAAAGGTTGTGCCTCCGCTAAAATCCGATCCTTAATCAAAGCACTAATGCCATCTTCAGTAAGTACATCAACCCGTCGCCCTAACAAATCCTGTAAAGACATTCTTCTATTCTCCCTTCTCTGAAAAATCTTTAAGGATCAATTCTACATCCTTTGTCAAAATCAATAATTCTTCTTCAACGATGCGCCAAACGATATTCAAGTCAACCCGAAAATATTCATGTACAGTCAAGTTGCGAAAACCAATAATTTTCTGCCATTCAACACTGGGATATCGATCTCTCACATCTTGAGAGATCGATCGGGCTGCCTTACCTAAAATTTGCAAGTGGTATAAAATCCATGTTTGTATCAACTCATCTTCAAAGAAAGCATTCTTACCTCTGGCAGCATATCGCTCAATATTGGCAATACTTTCCTGCATATCCATTATACGTTCTAAGTTGCTTCTCATAGCTGAATACACTCTTGCAATACATGGTCTCGAATCCTAGGTTTTAAGCTACTTTCTGTGACCACATCTACCTTATGCTTTAACAAATCCTGTAAATCATGAATTAAACCTACAGGAAACCAAGATGAAATCCGCTCTAGGTCATAATCAATCAAAAAATAAATATCACTATTTTCTGTTTCCTCACCTCGCGCTACCGAACTAAACACGCGCACATT
This sequence comes from Roseofilum sp., assembly GCF_982964205.1. Taxonomy (NCBI): domain Bacteria; kingdom Bacillati; phylum Cyanobacteriota; class Cyanophyceae; order Desertifilales; family Desertifilaceae; genus Roseofilum; species Roseofilum sp. Next base: position 33,826 of record NZ_CEZBFX010000022.1, read on the forward strand.
AAATGCGCCATATTTTTCTGCGATTTCTAATATTTGTTCTCGTTTTTCTTGTAATAAATTCTTTAGAGACATATCAATTCAAGAGTCAATCTTCTTCTTCAAAATCTTTTAACATTAGTTCCACTTGCCCCTTTAAAGCAGGCAAATTATTTTCAATAGCATCCCAAACCCGTTGTAAATTAATCCCACCCAAATAATCATGAACTAAAACATTCCTAAAACCAGCCAAAGCCCGCCAATCGACATTAGGTACTTGAGCTTTTAACTCATCACCAAGCCTCTGCGTAGATTCCGCCATAATCTGTAACCGACGCAATACGGCATCTTGCACCAAAGTATTAGTCAAAAAATCATTCTGTCCTTGAGTGGTGTATGTCTCGACTGCTTCGATACATTCCAAAATATGAGTCAAATAAATTATATCCCTATCACCACTCATAAAGGTTGTGCCTCCGCTAAAATCCGATCCTTAATCAAAGCACTAATGCCATCTTCAGTAAGTACATCAACCCGCCGCCCTAACAAATCCTGTAAATCCATCAACAATCCTCCCGGAAACCAAGCTGTAGTCCTGGTTGGGTCATAATCAATCAAAAAATCAATATCACTGCCTTCTGTCTCTTCTCCTCGTACTACCGAGCCAAACACCCGGACATTAAACGCGCCATGCTTGTCTGCAAGTTCTAATATCTGTTCTCGTTTTTCTTGTAATAAATCCTTTAGAGACATATCAATTCAAGAGTCAATTTTCTTCTTCCTAAAATATGAGTCATATCAAGTCCGTTGAATCAATTATAGTGGAAGGTAAGGTGGGCTGGAGTTTTTCCGAGGGGTATTTTTTGCAAGGTCGAGAAAATAAGAATGGTTTCATAATGCTTTATCAATTACCGATTACCGATTACCAATTACCAGGGCGTAGCGCTACTTAAAACAGGAAATACCGTTGGGCCATGGGTAAGACGGTGGCAGGTTCGCAGGTAAGCAACTCGCCGTCTGCACGAACTTCGTAGGTTTGGGGGTCAACTTCAATTTCAGGTAGGGCATCATTGAGTTTGAGATCCTGTTTGGTCAGTTGACGGGTATTGGCAACGGCTATGGTGGGTTTTTGCAAACCGAGTTGGCTGGCAATATCGCGCTCTAAGGCAGCTTTCGAGACAAAGGTTAATGAGGTTGCCGAGAGCGCAGACCCAAAGCTGGCAAACATGGGACGCATGTGTACGGGTTGGGGGGTGGGGATACTGGCGTTCGCATCTCCCATTTGAGCATAGGCGATCTCGCCCCCCTTAATGACAATTTCCGGTTTCACGCCGAAAAATGCCGCCTTCCACAGACATAAATCAGCTAATTTGCCGGCTTCCACTGACCCTACTTGCTCGGCAATACCATGGGTAATGGCGGGATTAATCGTATATTTGGCAACGTAGCGCTTGGCACGGGTATTATCATTACGGCTGCTATCTTCCGGTAAAGGGCCGCGCTGTACCTTCATTTTATGACCGGTTTGCCAGGTGCGGATAATGACCTCGCCGACTCGGCCCATGGCTTGGGAGTCGGAGGCGATCATGCTAAATGCGCCCAGATCGTGCAGAATATCCTCGGCAGCGATCGTTTCCCGACGGATACGGGACTCGGCAAAGGCTACATCTTCGGGAATGGAGCGGTCAAGGTGATGGCAAACCATGAGCATGTCGAGATGCTCTTCTAGGGTATTGAGAGTATAGGGTCGGGTGGGGTTGGTGGAGGAGGGGAGAACATTGGCGAGACCACAAACTCTGATAATATCGGGTGCATGTCCTCCCCCTGCACCTTCGGTGTGGTAGGTATGGATGGCACGATTTTTAAAGGCTTCGATGGTGGTTTCAACAAATCCTGCTTCATTCAGGGTATCGGTATGAATGGCGACTTGCACATCATACTGATCGGCAACGGATAAGCAGGTATCAATGGTCGCCGGAGTAGTGCCCCAATCTTCATGAAGTTTCAAACCCATGGCTCCTGCTTGTACCTGTTCTCGTAGTGCTTCAGGTTGGGAGCTATTGCCTTTACCTAAAAAGCCCAAGTTCATGGGGAACGCTTCAGCCGCTTGTAACATGCGGTACATATTCCAGGGGCCGGGGGTGCAGGTGGTGGCATTGGTTCCCGTTGCGGGGCCAGTTCCTCCGCCAATCATAGTGGTGATGCCGGAGGCGATCGCCGTTTCGATTTGCTGGGGACAGATAAAATGAATGTGGGAATCAATGCCTCCAGCCGTGAGAATCATCCCTTCTCCAGCCACTGCCTCCGTACCGGGGCCAATAATAATATCCACATTATTCTGAATATTGGGATTCCCGGCTTTCCCAATCTTGGCGATCTTGCCGTCTTTGATACCAATATCGGCTTTGACAATTCCCCACCAGTCTAAAATGAGGGCATTGGTAATCACCATATCTACCGCGCCATCAGCATTAGAAATGGGAGACTGGCCCATACCATCCCGGATGACTTTGCCGCCACCAAATTTTACCTCATCGCCGTAAGTGGTGTAATCCTGTTCCACTTCAATAATTAACTCTGTATCTGCCAAGCGCAGGCGATCGCCTACTGTGGGCCCGTAGGTTTGTGCATACGCACGGCGATCCATCCGATAACCCATAATCGTTTCCAGACTAGCTTACCCATACAGAGCCTATCATACTGTAGATATTGAATTTTTCTCTAACCATTGCGCTAAAGACTCTTGATTTTCTTCATATGTAGCTAAGTGTTCCATCATCTGTACCACTTCGCGATCTCGAACTTCCAGGAAATACCCATTTAATCCTAGAAAAGCATACATTACCATAAATGAAGTGCGTTTATTTCCATCAATAAACGGGTAATTTTTGGCTAACCCATAGCCATAAGCTGCTGCAAGTTCAAATAAACTTGCTTCAGTATAAGTAAATAAGTGTTGGGATCAAGCCAAACTTGCTGCTAGTAAATTTTTATCTCGAACTCCTAAACTTCCTCCATGCTGATTAATTTGATCCTCATGAATTGCTCGCACAACTTCCTCTGAAATCCATAGCGGTTTAGTCACTAAGCGAACTCCCATAATGCATTTTTATATTTTTGACTACCTTGCTGATAAATTTGCATAGCTTGTTCAAAGTCTGCCTCACCAGAGGGTCTGGCTTCATCCGGTTTAGGATATTTTGCTTGTGAACTGAGAGAGCGCAAAACCGCTAAAGCTTCCGATAATTGTTCATCCGGCAATTGGTTGACTAAGGTAATAATATCTTGGCGTATGGATTGAGTCATATCACTAGATTTGAGCAGGAATACTGTAGATACAATCATTATACTAACTCTTGCCCATTACTAGCACGAAGCTATATGATTTTGCTAAACTATATTGAACAGCAAATTGAGGTCAAGCCATGCAAGCGTTTGAAATGATGGCAAAAGTCGATCAAAATGGTCAACTTTTATTAGATGAACCCTTAGAGATCCGATCGGACAGTCGAGTTAAAGTCATTCTTCTGGTGTCCGATGAGGATGAAGTCGATCCCGATGATACTCCTATAGAAGAAATTAAGGCGAGTTTGAGACGGGCCTTACAAGAAGCCAAAGAAGGTAAAAGAATTCCTCTAGAAAAGATGTGGGAGGAAATTGATGCCGAATAATTCAGACCGGATGAATATTGATTTAACTCCTGAATATCGGAAGAATCTAAAAAAATTAGCTAAGAAATACCGAAATATTCGTTCAGATATTCAGTCAGCGATCGCAGAATTACAAAATGGCAATGTATTAGGCGATCGCCTGGCGGGTTTTGGCTCCCATCTTTATGTTTACAAGGTTAGGGTTAAAAATAGTGATATTCAAAAAGGCAAAAGCGCTGGATATCGGATTATCTATTTACTGGAGTCAGAAAGGAGTATTTTATTGTTAACGATCTATAGCAAGTCAGAACAAGAAGACATTACAGTGGAGCAACTTCAATCTATTTTAGATTATTTTTATGGTTCTGAATAAATCTGAGTTTAGACATAGACTGAGCGCATACCAGAAACTACAAACCAGGTTTGTCTGTATTGGCCTTTCTTTCTACCATACGATTAAACAAGAAAAGCGATATTTCTGGAAAGATTTCCCAATCTTCTGCATAGGCTGGATCATTGGCAAAAATGACTACAATGTATTTAGTTTTGCCATCTTTTGTACTAATAAATGCTACATCTTGGCGTGAACGAGAAGTCCAGCCAACCTTGGAAGCAAAATGAACCTCGGCAATCGGTAAAAATTCCCCTAAAAATCCTTCTATAGAATTGTATTGTTCTTGCATCCAAATTTCTGGGCGTAAATCTCTTGTGAGTAGCTGCTGCATTTTTTGACTATATTGTGGTGAAACGGCTTGTCCTGTAAAAATTTCATACATTAATCGAGCAGCTTGGTCTGTGGTCATTTTGTTGCGAATTGGATGATCTAAGTTTCCTCTCATTTGCAGTTCGCGACCTTGAGGGATATCTAGACTCAGATAAGGTATAGGAAAATTTTTCTGACTAATATTAATATCTTGATAACCAGCTTGTTCAAAAAAAGATTCAGAGATTCTCGTTTATTTAACCAAAGTCTATAACCTTATTAATATTAAAATTCACCTTGGATAACTCGATAAATAAATCTCTATTTATTATGTATGGAAGTGCTAGACCATTGCTGACAATTAAAAAAGCAACTGATGTCACAGTTACTGCAAATTTTATGTTAGATAATTGAATCATGACAAATATATAGACAAATTTATGTCTATTAACAATCCTTGAATACGCTATCTAAATTTTCAATTAACTTTCTGGTAATCTTCTATTTTCCATGTATTGTTAACCCGCTTCAAAGAATATCGAACTCGACGAGTAGAACGTCCACTTTGACTCCTATCTGGTTTACCATTGACATATAACCTAAGTTCTTCTGTTACAATCACTTCAATCGTTGCCCGATCGCCAGAGAAGCTCTCAATCAAAAGCTGCTTAGAGGCCAATACGGCAGCACGGACTGGGGACAGAGCCATGGCTTTTACTGGAAGCTCAACGATATCCCCATCTACGATAAAAGCCTCTGGTCTAGTGAGGACAAGAAGCATCTCCTTCGTGAGATGCCACAGGCATCTCACCCCTATCTAGGGAGATATCTAAGCAAGAAGCAACTGAGGGAAACTAGACATTTTACGGAAAAGGCAATCAGAAGCATTTATCCAGGGCGATTTGCCCAGGACAGCAAGGGATACTGGTGGCGTAGGGTTGACCCCGAAAGATGCTTGCGCAATAACCGGGGGCAAGTGATGGCAACCTACTGCGGGGTGTTTGATTCGTCAGACACCACCGACTACCCCCTTTGGCAAAGCCCATTTGACTGATGTGAAGGCTGATGTGAAGGCTAATGTGAAAGCTGAAACCCAGTCAGGACAAGGGAGTGAAAGCACTTTCCGAAACCTCCCCCTTTGATAGAATCAAAGGGGAACCCAATTGATGAGAGCGAGATATTGCTCAACCGATGTGCCTACAGAAATGAGGGTGGAACCTTTAATGGGGAGTCCTTAGCTGAGGCTATCAACGAAGTAGAGTTGGGGATAGAGGAGGAAATGGAATCCCCAAATTCCGTCCCAAGAGCTTGGAGTGACCATCCAGGGGGACTAAAGTACAGTGGAGCTTGCATAGTCAAGGCTTTACGAAGAAAAGAAGAGAAATCCAGCGAAACAACCTAACACCCCACTTGAGTAAAAAGAACGGACTAGGTTGTGCGCCTAGCCCGTCAAAAAAAATAATACAGCGCGAAGCGCTGTATTGTTCTCGAAAGGCTGAGGGGCAGCCACTCCTTGGGCTGTTTTTTTTGTATCACGACTATCACCACTACAGACGGTTTCTCTCTAAGAACGGACTCCTAGAGGCATCCCATGCCAAGCATAAAGAGTCACTCTCGGCGTTTCTTGATGCTTATCTTTATTAAGAGGGGAGGACTGCATGAGATATAAAAGCACAGCCTGTTACGTGACCGAAGCCGGGGAGATTATTGCGACTGATTCTCCTTTGCTGTTTGACGGCTGGATTCACTTTCACAGCCGGTTTGAAGCCCAAATCTACCTCCTGCTTAAGCAAGAGTTCCCTGCTGAAAAGGGCTGGCAAATTCGCCGCCAGTTCCCCGTTCGATTGTTTCGTTCAAATACTAAAGACTCTTGTTCTCTCATTTTCAATCCTGATAAAGCTGAATTTGTAACCTGGATTGAGGATGAAACGTACCTAGTTTTAATCACTAACTCTCGCCCCACGGAGCTAGCCAGTAGGTATGAAGACCATGACCTTTACGCCCTAGCCTTTAACAAGAAGGAGTACAAAGTAAAAAACTTTGAGACAAATGCTTGGGACAAGCGGTCGCCCACAGAGGTCGAGAAATAGATTATCGACCTCTACCAGAAGAACAAGGATGTCCAGCCCTCCAACCTTTGCGGCGTGTTGGGCATAGTAGAGATTAGCCGCAACGCCATTCGCAAGGCGCAGGTAACGAAAAACCCTGATAGTGTCATTTCTGTCGCTGAGGTTAACATTACTGAAGTCAAAGACCCAGCGTAACTTTTTAGTTTGGGTCTCATCCTGTTATGGTATACATCTTTAATAGCGTCGGGCTTGCTACTAGCTTTAGGATTACATTCAGGCATCGGGACATTGGCATCTTTGATTCCCAACAATTCAATCAAGTTAGGGTAATTCGGGTGAATCATAGGACGGGCAATTCGTTAAACCAATCACATGACCATTACCCCTTGAGGCACATCACACCAATTACAACCATTCTTGAGTTGCTACAAGATACAATCTAATATCTTCCTCTTGCTCTATAGTGGAGGTCAATCCGCCATCTGACATCTTCTAGTATCGGTAGTACAAGGGTTGTGAGATCAAACGTTAAGGCAAGCAGCGATCGTTGCCATTACTGACTCGGACAAATTCGATAAGTGATAACCTCCTTCCAAGCCAAACAGGATTTTCGAGGTAAGTTGTAAACAAGCTGCGGTAAATGTACCATAATCATCCGGAACTAAATTCATCCCTGCTAATGGATCATCTCTTGTGGCATCATAACCAGCACTGACAATTAACAAATCTGGGTTAAACTGCTGTAAAAATGGGATTGCTTGGCTTTCAAAGGCTGGCAAATACTCTGCCATTCCCGATCCGGAGGGTAAAGGAATATTTAAAACATTGTTATACTCTCCGCGCTCTGTTGCTCTACCCGTTCCAGGATAAAAGGGAAACTGATGGAGAGAACAATAGGCAATTTGGGGATGAGTTTGGACGATCGCCTGAGTACCATTGCCATGATGGACATCCCAGTCTAGAATAGCGACTCGCTCCACTCCCGGTTGAGCTAAAGCATAGTGAGCGGCGATCGCCGCATTAGAGAATAAACAAAACCCCATTCCCCGCTGTGCTTCCGCATGATGTCCTGGAGGACGCGCCAATACAAACGCTGGAGTTCCTGTTGCCAAAACCTTCTCTACACCATCGATCCAGCCATTGACTGCCAAGAGCGCTATGTCATAGCTCTGGGCAGAAACCGGGGTATCGCCATCGAGTAACCCACCGCCTCCTTCGGCAATTTCTCGTACTCGTTGGATATGTTCAGCCGTATGCACTTGTTCTATCCAGGGTAAGACTGGACGCACTTCTACTGGAGTCGGTGCTTGCCAATCGAGAGATGCAGCCCATAGACTAGATTGGAGAAGATTGGCGATCGCCTGAAGACGCTCCGCTCTCTCCGGATGCCGTCCCGTATCATGGAGCAGAAATTCCTCAGCATAAATAATCGGAAATACCATATAAGCGCCCCATCTCTCATCCGCTTAATTTGCCCTCTATTTTATAGCCCTATGGTATTAAAATAAAAGCCAACCCCTTTCTGGGGAATCACGGGATTTGCTCTACCCGCAATCACTTTCCCAAGCCCAAAGAACACGACCTCTGCTAATCATGCTTTCCATACCCTCCGCTCTACCACAAATCACCAACGAAATTGAACGTCATCCCGAAGCGCTTCGGATGAAGAAAATGTTAGTGTGTGCCTGGCAAGATATCTGGGAAAACGATGCCAAACGCTTACGAGCCATAGCTTTACCCGATCTACTCGAATCAGTCATTAAGAAATATACCACCTTAGAAGATCTCAGAGAAGCGCTCGAGCGGATTGCCAATACCCTCAACAAACGACAAGAATATCAGGCGATCGCCCACAGCATCCTCCTTATTTTAAGCAAAGTCTATCCTGATACTGAGGAAGCCACCCAAGTGTATGCTGCCCCCCCAACCCATATTACCCTGGCCTCTAATCAACCCCTACCCAGTTCTATCTCTGTGGTTGCCCCCCCTGTCAACACTCAAATTCGCACCGGTTATGACCCTTTCAATCTGCGGTTAGAACTGATGCGATACACCAATCCTCTTAGGGCTAAAATTGTCTTATTTTCAGCCTTACGTCAAAAATCCCGTTTAGAAGAACAGGATTGGGTGAATCTGAAAGCCGAAAACCTAGATGGCCTGCTTTACGGCATATATGAACGGTGTGAAACCTTAGCCAAATTAGAAGAGTGTCTTTGCACTACAGCTAATAATGCCGAAGATGAACCGAGTGAATGCAATCAAGCAGCCGGAGCGATTATCCAATGTATGGGGCGGTTTTATCAAGATTGGGAACCCGGAATGGAAGATGCAGTATATCAGGCAAAAGCTTCCCATAATTCTAGTGAATTGACCGGTATAATTGTCCAAAATTCCTCAGACTCTAACTCTATTAGTCAAGAACCCGAATCGACTCGTCGTGTATCGAATTCCCAGTAGCAAGATTGTTTTGTATTGGACAACTATCTATCAAAAGTGATGAAGAGGGAATATGAACGCTCAAGAACTGATTCAACGCTATGAAGCTGGAGAACAAAAATTTGCCGGTGCAAAGCTCAATCGAGTCAATTTGAGAGGAGCAGATTTGATTGGCATTGACTTGTATCAAGCCGATTTGCAAGGGGCCAATTTAAGGTTTGCTTATCTTAACCGAGCTAACTTGAATCGGGCCAATTTAATGGGGACTCAATTGGGAGGTGCGAATTTAACCCAAGCGAGTATGACTTCAGCGAAGTTACATGATGCGGATTTACACGGGACAACCCTGCATAAGGCAGATCTGCGGATGACAGATTTGACCTTGGCAAATTTAGTCGATGCTAATTTAGTGGAAGTCGATTTACGAGGGGCCGATTTAAGTGGCGCTAATTTAACGGGGGCTTGTTTGAGGGGAGCGAATTTACGGGAAGAGCGCCGCGCCTATATGTCTTTTTTACGGGGAACGACCTTGCATCGGGCGGATTTACGAGGAGTCAATTTGTCGGGGGCGGATTTGTCTAAAGTCGATCTTAGTGAAGCGAATTTAAGTGAAGCAACGTTGCGAGAGGCGGATTTAACGGGGGCGAATTTGCAAGGAGCGAATTTGCAGGGCGCTTTTTTGACAGAAGCTATGCTGAGTCAGTCCAATTTACGCTATGCCAATTTAACCGATGCGAAGATGGAACGGGTGAATTTGATTGATGCGGATTTAATGCGGGTGAATTTGCAGGGCGCTCTGTTAGCCGATGCAAAGATGAATCGAGTCAATCTGGATGAGTCGGATTTAACCATGGCGCGTTTGAATCGGGCGGATTTGAGTCGGGTAACGTTCCGCAATGCGATTTTGAAGAAAGCAGAATTTATTGATGCCTATTTGGGACGAGCGGATTTGAGTGGGGCAAGTTTAGCTGGGGCCAATTTGTTTAATGCGGAGTTGAGTAGTGCCAATTTGATGGGGGCAACGTTGCAAGGAGCAACATTGCCTGATGGTTCAATTAAGCGTTAACCACCAGAACCGGTTGAATTGAATTGACCAGAGTTGGCGATAGATGGGACAATCGAAAAGGCTTATCGCGGCACTGTTCCCTCTTACCCCTTGCTGTCTTTTACTAAACATGGGCAGAACCTGGATTTACAATGAAGTGTTACTCCCTGGTCAGAGGGAACCATTAGGTGTATTACAGACGTTAATTGAGTCTAGGCTCTTTTCTGAATACGGTGTGTATCAGAGTGAGCAAGAGATCCGTTTTGCGGGTAATCGGGCGATCGCCGTTTCTGTAGATCTCCAGCAAGTCACACTTCAAGGGCTGATTGGAGATCGCTATTTTCCGGTTGACGATCCGTTTAAGCAGGTAGAAAAGGCATTAGGGTCGATTCCTCTAGAACAATGGACAGCCTACGGTTATATTAGTTTTGATTTAGTCCGATATTATTATCCTTATCATAAGGCGATCGCGGGACCCCTGCTGTATTTTTTTGTGCCTGCGACAGAAGTGATTATTCGGCCCCATCAGATTCTGTTGCGTACTTTGGACTCTCCAGAACTCCTCTGTAGTCTATTGCGGGAGTCAGGAGCTTTAAGACCTCAGCATTGGACAACACCTGAATGGGTATTTACAGATCGAGATCATTATCAAACTCAGGTAGAGGCTTTGCAAGGAGCAATTCATCAGGGAGAGTTACATAAGGCAATTCTCTCTCGCTCTGTGAAACTGAAGGGCAATTTAGATATTTTAGGAACCTATATCCTGGGAAATCAACAGAATCAGGCGCTTCGTTCCTATGGTTTGCAACTTCCTGGCGTAAGGACGGTGGGGTTTAGTCCAGAAATTTTAATGCAATTATCCCACAATCCCTTAAAAGGACAAAACTTAATGACCAATCCCGTCGCAGGAACTCGTCCGAGGGGAGAGACTCCAGAAGCGGACGAACGGCTCAAACGCGAGTTATTTGCGGATGCGAAAGAGGTGAAAGAACATGCCCTTTCGATTTGGTTAGTCCAGGATGAAATGCAGAAGATCTGTACGCCAGGAACGGTGCAAGTGGTTGATTTTATGCAGGTGAAGCAATACCGATGGGTACAGCATTTATCCTCCCAAGTTCAAGGTCAATTGTGTGCCAATCAATCCCTCTGGGATGCCCTGAAGGTATTGTTTCCGGGGGTGACAGTTTCAGGAATTGATAAGGAGGTGGCGATCGCCTGGATCGATCGCTTAGAGACAGAACCACGGGGCATTTATGCAGGAGCGATCGGCTGGATTAACTCTCAAGAAGAGGCGGATTTAGCCATTCCCATTCGGTCAGCCTATCAATATGGAGAATGGATTTATCTCAATGCGGGCGCAGGGATTATGGCCGAATCCGTTGCCCACAATGAGTATATTGAATCGGTGAATAAAATGAATACCATGTTAACCAATTTAGTTTTGGAATAATCAAGGCTTCAAGGTTAAAATAGATGCCAATTAGATACGATCGAACCTCCTATGACTGCTGTTATTTCCGAACATATTGAAATCACCCCTGGAATATGTGGGGGTAGACCTCGTATTCTGGGCCGTCGGATTCGAGTTCAAGATATTGTCATTTGGCATGAATATATGGGAATGTCTCCAGATGAAATTACTTCACGCTATCCAACGCTTACTTTGTCTGATATTTACGCTGCCTTGGCTTATTATCATGACCATTTCTCAGAAATTAAGCAACATATTCGTGAGGATGAAGAGTTGGTTAAGCAGATGCAAGCCGAGATTCCTTCCAAGATGCCCAATCCCCGCTTGATATAAGATATGGAAGAATCAATTAAGTTTCATTTGGATGAAAACGTAGATGGCGCGATCGCTGAGGGATTGAGACGACGTGGACTTGATGTAACCGTAACGGCTCAAGTTGGGCTTTTGGGCGCTTCTGATGAAGAGCAAGTTGCTTTTGCTTTAGTACAGTCTCGTGTCGTCTTTACTCATGATGCCGATTTTCTTCGGCTTCATCGTCGAGGTGTAGAACATGCTGGAATTGTTTATTGTCAGCAAGGAAAACGCTCAATAGGAGAAATGATCTTGTCTCTTGTACAAATCTCACAATTCCAAACTCTAGAATCTATGTATAGGCATATTGAGTTTATTTAAGGCGATCGCCCCATTCTCCCATCTCCCTATTTTTAGCCGCGTTACCCACCTTGCAGGGTCAATTAAATCTAGCGATTCGGAAGTCAAAGTACATGGCTCTGGAGCGCTTGCCTTAATGCAATTGTAGCACGTAGGGTGGGTATTTACCCACCCTACCGTGAAATCAGAACCGATAGAGTTACAAATCGTCGGTAACTGCACCTCTGCTACTCGAGGCCACTAACTTGGCATACTTGGCTAACACACCTCTGGTATAAGCCGGTTCCTTGGGTTTCCATTGGGCGCGACGTTGGGCTAACTCTTCATCCGAAACCTGGAGTTCTAAACGGCGCTCTGGTGCGTCAATAATGATAGTATCGCCTTCTTGAACTAAGGCGATCGCGCCACCGACGGCTGCTTCGGGAGCCACATGACCGACGACCATGCCATAGGTTCCACCAGAAAAGCGACCATCCGTAATTAAACCCACAGAATCGCCCAATCCTGCACCGATAATCGCTGAGGTGGGAGCTAACATTTCCCGCATTCCGGGGCCACCTTTGGGGCCTTCATAGCGCACCACAATCACATCAGAAGGCTTAATTTTACCGGCGAGGATGGCAGCTAAACAGTCTTCCTCAGATTCAAACACCCGTGCTGGCCCCGTGATTTTGGGGTTTTTTACGCCAGAAATCTTGGCCACGCCGCCCTCAGTGGCTAAATTGCCCCGCAAAACGACTAAATGACCAGTGGTATACATAGGGTTATTCCAGGGACGGATTACATCTTGGTCTTCCCTGGGGGTTGAAGGGACATCGGCAAGAATTTCGGCGATAGTTTGACCGCTGACGGTGAGGCAATCCCCATGAAGTACGCCATTGTCGAGTAGAATCTTCATCACTTGAGGAATACCACCGGCTTGATGGAGATTGACGGTAACGTACCGACCCGAGGGTTTTAAGTCGCAGATCACGGGGACTTTGGCGCGGATCGTTTCAAAGTCATCCAGAGTTAACTCTACACCGGCTGCATGGGCGATCGCCAATAAATGCAAGACCGCATTCGTCGATCCTCCCACAGCCATGACCACGGCGATCGCATTCTCAAACGCCTTCCGGGTTAAAATTTGGCGAGGTAAGATGCGCTTACGAATGGCATCCACCAACACCTTAGCCGACTCCGCCGTACTATCGGCTTTTTCCTCATCTTCAGCCGCCATCGTCGAAGAATAGGGTAAACTCATGCCCATGGCTTCAAAGGCCGAGGACATCGTATTCGCCGTAAACATTCCCCCACACGATCCCGAGCCTGGGCAAGCATTGTCCTCAATACCCTTTAATTCCGTATCATCAATCTTACCCGCACTATGTTGCCCCACCGCCTCAAAGGCACTCACTACTGTTAGATCGCAGTCCTTATACCGACCGGGCTTAATCGTTCCTCCATAGACAAACACGGCTGGAATATTCATCCGAGCGATCGCAATCATCGCCCCAGGCATATTCTTATCGCAACCCCCAATCGCCAGAACCCCATCCATACTCTGACCATTACAGGCTGTTTCGATCGCATCAGCAATCACATCCCGAGAGACCAAGGAATACTTCATTCCCTCCGTCCCCATCGCAATCCCATCACTGACCGTAATCGTACCAAACAATTGGGGCATGGCCCCCGCGTCCTTGAGAGCGCTTTCCCCGCGCACAGCCAAATCATTCAAACCCACATTACAGGGCGTAATCGTACTATAGCCATTGGCAATACCGACAATCGGTTTCGTGAAATCCTCATCACTAAACCCCACTGCTCGCAACATCGCTCGGTTAGGCGCTCTTTGCACACCTTGAGTAACCACTTGACTTCTAAAATTATCAGCCATCCTGATATCCTTTGCTTACAACGAAATAGATTTACAGCATTTGGCAATCTTTTAAGGTATGCTTTAATCCCTCCCAACGCCCCTTAAAAAAGAAGGGCAGTAAAAGGCTTCCCTTTTCAAGAGGGAGATTTGGGAAGATTGAGATATACCGCATACCCAAAGAAACTGCTGTATACTCTTCCTTCCTATTGTCTCAAAAGAGATGACCCTTTGAATATACCTTATGAGTTAAACCGGTTCTTTGGTTAGAGCCAGTATGATACTCTAAAATTTTCCATAGGCTTCTTTTAACTTTTTCCCTTTCTCCAACAACTTAAGCCTAACGCTAACCCATGGATCTAGACGAACTCAAGCAATTATACACCGAAGGACAACGAGATTTTCGCCAAGTGGATCTGAGTCGCCAGCTTTTAGTTGGTATTGCTCTTAACGAAGCCAATCTACGAGAGTCGCAATTAACACAAGTCAATTTGAGTAAAGCCAAACTCAAGGGGGTTAATCTCAGAGAATCAGACTTACGAGGCGCAAATTTGAGCGGGATTGATTTACAAGAGGCTAATTTGATTAGTGCCAATCTTCAAGGGGCTAATTTAATGGGAGCAAATTTGAGTGGGGCAGGGATGCGAGGGGCTGATCTACATGAAGCCGATTTAACAGGAGCCAATTTAACCCAAGCCAATCTTAGTGAATCGATTTTGACAGAAATTCGTCTTTATGATGCTAATTTAAGTAAGGCCACCTTGACTCGATCCAAGTTAGATGAAGCCATTTTAACTAAGGCCAATTTAGAAGGGACAAATCTCACTTATACCTTACTGACTAAAGCTCATTTGGAAGAAGTTAATCTCACCAATGCGATGCTCAGTGGGGCGAATTTAGAGGAAGCGAATCTAACCAAGGCGGATTTGAGTTTTGCTAATGTTAGTGGGGCGAACTTAAGGTTGGCAATTTTATATCAAGCCAATCTTCGTCAGGCAAACTTAAGTTGGGCAACGTTGCGACAAGCAGATATGCGAGTGGCGAATTTGTTTCGGACTAACTTAAATTGGGCAAATTTGGGAGAAGCTAACCTAGCTCAAGCCATGATGATTGATGCTAAACTCAATCAAGCGAATTTGCGTAATACGGATATGACCAGTGCAATCATGCCCGATGGTTCCACCCATGAGTAGCGATCGCGATTAATTCCAGTTGCCGATCAAGGTATACGCTGACCAATAGTAGGGATGGTTAAAGGTTTGGGAGCTAGAAAATTGATCTTGTATATCAATCGTTAAATCTGAAGATAGATGAAGACGACTCTCACGGATATTAATCGAACCATTAATCATATTTAATTGGGTTTGTCTTAAGGCAGTAATTTTGACAGTTGAATCCTGAAGTTGATGATAAAATTCTGCCATTAATGCCAGTGAACCTTCATCGGAAGTATACCATAAACTGCCAAGAGACGTTTTAACTCCCGCTTGTAAAGCTAATCCAGAAAACCCTAATTCTGCCTCTTCACTTCCTAGGGCTGTGCGACAAGCACTGAGGGTTAAAAGTTCGACTCGAGGATTTTGATTCCATTGAGAATCTTGAGATAATTCACGTAGTTGATCTAAGCCCACATTGCGATCCCATAATTGAATGAAAGAGTTACTGATATCTCCGGGTCTAAATTCGGCATGAGTGGCAATATGCATCATCCGAGTATTTGGAGTTTTGCTATATTCCTGTAAATTTTCGACGGTGGCTTGTCGGTCTAAAAAAGTTTGACTTTGCCAAATTTTTTGCAGCCAAGAAAGTTCCAAAGGAACCGCAGGCAAGGGGGGTAATTCCTGATTTCGTCCTCCATCCGATACACCAAATCCTAATAACGTAGCTGATTGAACGGAACGATAGGCTGGATCGATGAGACTAAAGCTGGGAATTAAACCAATCTGATAGTCTTCGATCAGAAAATGTTGGTTATGGTAGAGTGCAGCAATGGGAAGAGAGCGAATTTTTTTGTCTAAACAAAAGATTAAAGTATCTATTTTTTGATCGGATAAGGAGACTTCTAGCGGTTGAATCAACCCTTGGTAGAGTTGACTGGCATAGGGTTCATAGCTGGTGGTTCTGACTTTTCGAGGATTGGTGATTTCTTGGCGGAATTGATTGATGGTTTCTTCTAGAGAGGAGCGGGGAATTTCTTGTATTTTGATTTGGGCAAATGGAGATAATTCTGCATTTTGTTTGTTTAATAACTGGGGAGAGGAACAAGCATCATTTTTAGGAAAAATGGCGAGTATATTCAATTCGTTTTGTAGGGAAACAATATAAATGATGGCCGATCGCTGTTGGGTGCTTTGGGCTAACCGATCGAGGACTTGTGCAATTTCACACAGGGTTGCAGTTCGGCCATAGAGTTTGAGATCGAAATATTTTGCATATTCGACGGCTTGAAATTCTTCAAACAGTTGAAGGGCTTGTTCAAAGTCGGATTGAAGAAACTGGCTTTCAAAAGCTTCTCGAGCGATTTCTACATCGTTGAATGAGGTATTATCATTACTGCCAGAAGAGTTATCGGATTCTGAAGGAGGAAAGGATAAAAGTTCTTGAAGATTAGGGCCAGTAACATCGGATTGATTGCCGGTTTGGGAGTAGGCGGTTTGTAGGGATGGATGGGTGAGAAGGATAAGAAAAATGCAGATTAACCCGACCCAAAAATGATGAATTTTCATAGCTTCTAGGGCTTTATGCAGGTAAAAGTGATGATTTTTAAGATTTAAAACGAGAAAACATAGCCAATTCCTAAGATGAAACGGCCGCCATCGCCAGCACTGCCGGTAATATCGGTCACAGCGGGGGTGATGACGAGGGGAAGTGTGGAGATGGGAGTGATGGATGCGCCAAGGGTTAGGTCTTGACCAGTCCATTCAACGATCGCATTTGCCGAAGGTGCAATCCTGGCGGCAACCCCCCCAAATACAGCTATCTCATCGTGTTGTTCCATAATATTGTCTTCTGAACGAAATTGCCCTCCACCCACTCCAGCAGAGACATACACACGACTAAAGGGAGCAGAGACATTTTCGCGCAGATCGAACCGTTTGCTAACCACTCCATAGACGCTCGAACCGCCATCTGTATCGCCCCATTGAATAGCATTATGGACTCCAACAGCGATCGCCCAATTTTGGGGGAGTTGGCGATGGAGTTTCAGGCTCACAGCTCCATCTTGGGCGGTATCTCCCACTAAATCAACAATACTCACCCCTACATCCACTCCGACTCCAGTTTGGGGATTGCCTAATCCAATCCCAATACCTAATCCCGCATCTGCCTCATCCGTATAGCGGGTACGGGATTGTACGCCTAACGCCACTCCCACTGTTGCCCACTGTTGACCATAGGCTGAGGGAATCATGACTGTAGTGGTTGGAGAAGCAGCAACTGGGGTTTGAGTCGGACGGGAGAGGGGAAGAGCTGAAGGTTGGAAGGGTTCCGGGTTTGCTGGAGTGGTATCGGGACTGAGGGAACCAGACGTAGGAGGGCTTTCCGATGCTTGAGCGATAGGGAGCGGAGCAGCGATCGCCCTTAGATACTCTTTATGATAGTCTTTATTCCCCCCTGCTTGTCCATCCCCGACCCGTTGATGGGGATTCTTTGCCGAGATTAAAGGGGTTGCCGAAATCGTGCGATGTTCAACTTGAGACGAATCTACACGACGATCGATCTCGGTCCGATCTGTAATCGTTGGGGGGAGTGAGCCAACCCACAATTGTTCATAATTGGCAATTAGTTCGGACTCAGGAGGTAATTGAATTGACCAGCGATCTGGGGGACTGGGTAACGTCAATACGGGGGATGGTTCGGTAAGTTCAGGCAGGGAATTTTCTGGAATAGGAGGAGGGCTATAATCCTCCTCAGAATTCAGGCTTACAGAAATAGGAGGAGGGAGAGAACGATGATTTTGAGAATTTTGGTAGATTACGAAACTTTCCTTAATCAGAATGCCACTCACGACACTCAACACCAAACCTCGGAGCAGAGATGATTTAACGATTACATCTGCCATAGACTTGCTACATTTACGCTAGGGTGCGATCGCAGGATACCCATTACTGTAACACTTGAGTCGGGAGTGGGGAGAATGGGGGAAGCAGGGACACGGGGATACGGGGACGCATAGATAAACCCTTACCTATTCCCCATTCCCGATTCCCCATTAAATGACTTCTAATTCATCTTCTTTCAAATGGGCTTTAAACCGCTTACCAATGTTTGGAAATTGAACAACGACAGGGAAATTCGCACTGATGCTCACTTCTTCTCCTTTCCAATTGTATGTAGAAGCTAAATTAATCACCTCCCCTTCCTCACCCTTGAGATCGAACGGTTCATTGCGATGTTGGGGATGATGATAAATAACTAAAGGTGTTTTGACCCGAACGCGATCGCCAACTTTTACACTCATATACTTTTGCTCCACAATAATATAAGCTCAACTTGCTTTTCAGTTAACGTTTTTGTTAATTGAGTACAATCTTTGATTCTCTCATAAAAGTGGAACTCAGTGTACGCAAGGACTCGATAGGCAACCTAGAGAAGAGGAAAACGAAATTAGTCCTTCTGTCTAGGTTGCGGAGCATTCAACCCAGGAATCTCAATTAACCCAGAATACCAGAGTCCAAACCCGGCTCCCAGGAGTAATAGTAAGAGCAATCCCCAAACGATTGCCCCAACTCGCTTGGATGGGTGTTTTTCCGGTTGAGGAGCCGCTAGTGCTGGCTCTGCTTCAGGTTCTGGAATCACTTGCTGAAAAACAAACTCTGGAGATTCGGGTAAAGATAACTCGGCATTAATCGTTCCTGTCGATAAGGATTTTGGCTCAGTTCCTGACTGGAGAACGGACGGTTCTCTCTCTTCTTGTGGAGAAACCTGACAATACATTAAGACCACCGATACATTATCGGGATTCTGGTCCGATCTTCCTAACTCTAACCAGCGATTAACGGCCTCTTCTAACGTAATCTGACCCGCAAAAATGGGGTGAATCTCTTGTTGCCAATATTGTTCTATAGTATGGCGATCGCTTAATCCATCGGAGCATAAGAGTAAAAGCCCATCTTCTTCGATAATTAACCGTTGCACATGGGGTACTAATTCATGGTTATCCGCATGTTGCACTCCCAAGGCCTGAATCAGTTGCATGGCATTATCCTGAGCGGCGGCTTGACGGTGGCAACACTCGCCTTTCGTCACTTGCCAATGGGCAAAATCATCATCCTGGGTTAATAATTGACAATAATCGGGCGTAATCCAATAGGCGCGGCTATCGCCGACATGGGCTAAATAGAGTTCGTGGGCGTTGGGAAAATCTAAACCAAAGGCTGTTTTTACGGTTTGGGCAATTTGCAGAGCCATCACTAGGGTAGTGGCCATTCTTTCCCGGCCAGAGCGCCCCTTCATATCATTTTGGGTCGCAATCAGATTATTAACAATGCGAATCACAGAGGTCATATGGTCAATCCAGATGGTTGGCTCGACCACTTCCGTTTGTTCTGCCAATTCTAAGAGTAATCCTTGTACTTGTAATTTGACGCTGCGCACGGCCAACTCGCTGGCGACTTCGCCCCCTTCATGACCATCGAGTCCGTCACAAACGATCGCCAATTCCCGAATCCGATCGAATTCTGGGGTAAGATTGCCATTTTGGGAAACCGCAATTGGATAACAGCTATCTTCATTATGCGATCGCACCGTGCCTGCGTCTGTCCCCCCAGAAGTCGTAATTTTTAAGGGTAATTCTGCCGCTAATTCTAATAACATCTGATTCAAGGAAGCTGAGATCGTGTCCCAACGTTTACCTTCCTCGATCTCCTGACATAGGGTACTCAGTCGTTCCTGGATATCGGAACTACAGCCCTCTATCCAGGTTTGCCAACAGCGAGAGAGGACGGCTACATTCGGGGGTGACGAAGTAAAAATCAATTCTCGTAGGTGAATTCGCCAGCCTTGCACTCGGATATTGTCTGCCGTTAGTAGACTTGCCCCAGCTTGAAAGGCGTTTAAGGGGTTCCAGAGTTGACTTAATTGCCATAACCAATAGACTTGACGCACAGGGGGAGTTTGGGGCCAAGTTTCGGTAATGGAGGGGTAGAGGGTTCCGTCTGGAGTGATAGGGATGCGATCGAGCAGTAGGATGAGGGGATGACCGGGGATTTCCACACTGCCGTAGAGTTGGGGTAGATGGAGAAGATAGGAAGCCAGATGTAAATAGGCTAATACTTTTGGATCGGAGAGATCGGGGATCGGGGGCAAGCTTTGAGGTTGAGTATCCTGCCAAATTTGGGGCCCAACCACCTGATATCGGTTAGCGACAATTTCCCCCACAGGAATTGACGATCCCTTGACTGCCCAGAGATAGCACTTGGATGTGTTCATACAAACCCTCCAACCCTAAAGATTAGGTTAATTATTCGACGCGATCGCTCTTTGCATAGATTAGGCTATTTTTAGGGATTCATCGATCCTCTTTTCTGACTCAACCCTGTGTTCGTAAAATCAGCATGGCTCTCAATCCTGTATTTATTTGGCTGATTGCTGGCTTTATCCTCTGCGCGATGGAACTGGTAACCCCCACTGCTTTTATCGAATTAATGATGGGACTTGGAGCTTTGGCGGTGGCTGGGGTTGCCTTCTTGTTTCCTCAATTAACGTTAGGGATACAAATTGGCCTTTGGATGGTGTTCTCTTTGGGGTTAGTCTTGGGATCTCGCAAACTCTTACCCAAGCGGACTGCCTATAGTATTCAAGATTCCAAAGAAGCACAAACCTTAACTCAAATTTTACCCGGTCAACCGGGACGAGTGTTATACGAAGGGAATTCTTGGCGGGCTATGTGCGATGACCCCCAAGGGGCGATCGCTCCTGATGAAATGGTTTACGTTCTCCGTCGAGAAGGAAATACTTTAATTGTAATTCCCCAAAAAATGCTCAATTCTTAAATCATTTGCATGTGATAATATGGAGGTTTTCTCATGGGTGAACTATTTGGATTACTCGTCGCTCTTTTTGTCGGTGGTAGTGCTTTGTCTTGCGTCAAAGTGGTTAAGCAAAGCGAACAGATGCTTGTGGAAAGTTGGGGTAAATATAATGGTAAGAAACTCGAACCGGGTTTAAATTATTTGATCCCTATAATGGAGTCTATTTCCTTCAAAGAAACCACTCGCGAAAAAGTTCTTGATGTACCCGCCCAACAATGTATTACCCGCGATAATGTATCGATTAGCGTCGATGCAGTCGTCTATTGGCGGATCATGGATTTAGAAAAAGCCTATTATAAGGTAGAAAATTTGCACGCGGCAATGACCAATCTCGTGCTAACTCAAATCCGCGCCGAAATGGGTAAATTAGAGTTAGACCAAACCTTTACCGCACGTTCGGAGGTTAATGAAGCTCTCTTGCGAGAATTGGATATTGCCACCGATCCTTGGGGGGTGAAAGTCACGCGGGTGGAATTGCGGGATATTGTGCCCTCTAAAGCCGTGCAAGATTCCATGGAACTACAAATGTCTGCCGAGCGCAAAAAACGGGCAGCCATTTTAACGTCGGAAGGGGAAAGAGATTCCGCCGTTAACAGTGCAAAAGGTCGGGCAGAAGCCCAAGTTTTAGATGCAGAAGCGCGGCAAAAAGCAGCGATTTTAGATGCAGAAGCGCAACAAAAAGCCACTGTTTTAAGGGCGCAAGCGGAACGGCAACAAGCGGTATTAAAAGCTCAAGGAACAGCCGAAGCCATGCAAATTGTGACGAAGATGCTGAAAACCGATCCAAGGGCAAAGGATGCACTGCAATTTTTAATTGCCCAAAACTACATGGAAATGGGTATGCAAATAGGCAGTAGCGAGAGCAGTAAGGTGATGTTTATGGACCCTCGGAGTATTCCGTCTGCCCTAGAAGGAATGCGCTCAATTGTCGGTGATGCAACGACTTCGTTAGACTCAGGAGCATTGAATACGATACCTTCTGAGTTAGACCAAGATTTACAAGCTTTGCGATCGCCCTCTTCAAAGCTCTGAAGTAGGTAACAATTGACATTGTTCACAGAGTCCAAAGAACTCCAGGGTATGATAAAAAATTTTGAACTCGTAGGATTGTTGTAGAGCGATTTCTAAGTCATGAACTGGACATTCAGGGAGCATAATTGATTGACCACATTTTAAACAGGTTAAATGGTGTCGATCCTGTTCAATAGAGGTATACACGGCTTCCCCATTAGTCAAGGTGCGAGATTGAATCGCACCTTTTTGTTTGAGTCCTTCTAGAGCGCGATAGATAGTGGCTAGTCCAGTCGTTTGACTGCGACTGCGCAGTTCAACGTAGATATCCTGAGCAGAGAGCGATCGCTGAATGTCTTTGAGAAGTGTAATAATTTTTTGTTGACTGCGAGTATACTTAGATGTCATGACCAACCCATGAGATAGGTTTTTCACCTCTCACTGATATAAGAAGCACGAGTAATTGTTTATGATAACGGGTTTGAGACTATTGTTCAATCGACGATCTGTATATGCTAATCTTAACCCAGATTATCAATTACGATAATTCTAGCATCAATTTATGTCTTATTCCTATCCTTTTTCTGACTAATGATAACTCGGAGAAAATAAAATGTTGAACTTACCGGACTATGAAGAAAGTTCTATAATTTACAGTGGACATCGTACCCTAGTCTATCAAGGGCTTGAACAAAGTAATAAGAGTTCAGTCATTATCAAAGTACTCCGCAATCCTAACCCTACATTTAACGAATTAGTTCGCTTTCGTAATCAATACAGCGCGTAGCGCTGTATTGAGGTACAATGTAAGGTGAAGAAATTTGAGGGATCTTAAGAGGAAATGAAAGCATATTCAGTAGATTTACGAGAAAAAATAGTCAAAGCTAATTTAATCGAAAAAAACTCAATTAGACAAGTATCTAGGAGGTTTTCGGTAAGCAAAAGCTTAGTGCAAAAATTAGTAAAACAACAAAAAAATGAGGGACATGTAGAGCCGAAACGTCCAGTAAAACCCCAGTTAAGTTATCTGAATAATGCTGAATCTCAACAACAAGTCAAAGAGTTGGTGGC
>NZ_CEZBFX010000023.1:0-51459 GCF_982964205.1 Roseofilum sp.
TTTCTCTATGAAATCTATAGAAAACTCTTATGTGATGGTCATGTGATTGGTTTATGGATGAAATTCCATGGCAATGCTTTTATCTATAAGTTTTCTCTGTTCTGCTTGACCTATTTCTTGCACCTTATTTTTGGAGGTGCTATGGTTATTTTGTGTTGAATGTGTGTTGAGCGTTTAGTGGAAACGCTAACGAGGGTGAGAGTCTATCTCTAGCTAGAGTATTGTAAGACGGAGAGAGAGGGATTCGAACCCTCGTTAGCGTTTCCACTAAACGACATTTCCAGTGTCGCGCCTTCAACCACTCGGCCACCTCTCCAGGTGAAACTGATGGGCAGTAGGTTATTTACCTACCAGTCTACAACTATATCATCAGTTGCTTTAATCAGTCAAGCAGGAGTGAGGTTAAGTTCTGAGATCTTACTCCTGCCTGACTTATAGAGTGAAGCGCTAGGCAACAGGTAGTAGGGAATTTTTTACCCCTACTTGTGTACAAGGTTTTGAGTAGTCAACCCTGCATTCCATAACGCAAGCAAAGCGCTGTAAGCCTCAAGCCGGATAAATCCGCAGACGGCGATTGGGTTCTTCACCGAAACTATCGGATTTGAGCCGATAATGCTCCACCAGTTCATGTTGCATCTTGCGAACTTTTCCAGAGCGGGGCAGAAGTTCTACCGGTTGTCCTTTGGGAATCACAATCTGTTCTACAGCCAAGCGCGCTTCTTCGAGAGCTTCTAACTCATCTTCTGCACCACTGTGGGCAAAGAGATTTAAGTCGATCGCCTCATTGACATGGGAGGTATCGAGATCCAGCAGTCGTTGCAGGGTGCGAATCATCTGGGGGACTGTGTTCGACTTGAGCGTATGTACCGGTAGATGACGGGATCTGGCCATTTGTTTGAGTTTCCCTTGGTTTTTCAAATGCGATCGCAACGCTAACACCGCATCGGCACCATCAATATCCTTGGTCAGCAATACCGGTATATTCAACGTGCGAATCACCTGCTCCAATTGATGGCGACTAATCCCATAGGGATAGATATGCAACGGCCAATCCTCTCCATTGGGCCCGGTGGGTCGCTCTTGTTCTCCAGTGCGACTCAAGGAATCTTCCAACATCTGATGAAACGACTCTTGCTCTGGGGAAACTGCTTGCGGAAAAGAAGCATATTTAGAATCATTGGAGACCGGGAACATATGACCCTGACTGCGCCAACCCTTGACTCCCTGAGCTTTTGACCACCCTTGAGTCTCTCCTACCGCACTATTGGATAAAGGCACTGGAGTGAGATGATTAGATTGGCCATGATGACCAGAACGGCGACCCGTCGGCCGTTGAATGGCTAACCCATTTTCTGTGGTTTCATGGCTAATCACCACTTCCCCTTGCTCATTGACGGTACGCACCTGGGGAGTCGGTTGTCGGCCGCGCAATAAACCATCGATCATGTCATCAACTTGTTCGTGGACAATCCACCGTTGACGCTCCTGCATTTCAATGGCAATCTCGAACGTAGGGGGGGACTTGCGCTCTAAAACCGTTTTTTGTGACCCCCGTCGCCGAGCTTCATCATCGCCCAGGGTAACGGCTTGAATCCCGCCGACTAAATCGGAAAGAGTTGGGTTTTTAATCAGGTTTTCCAGTTGATTCCCGTGAGCGGTTCCCACTAACATGACTCCCCGTTCAGCGATCGTCCGAGCAGCTAAGGCCTCTAGTTCTGTGCCGATTTCATCAATCACAATCACTTCGGGCATGTGGTTTTCCACTGCTTCAATCATCACTTGATGCTGAAGTTCCGGACGAGCGACTTGCATCCGTCGAGCGCGACCGATCGCAGGATGGGGAATATCTCCATCACCCGCAATTTCATTAGAGGTGTCGATAATTACGACGCGCTTATCAAGTTCATCGGCCAATACCCTGGCAATTTCCCGCAGCGCCGTAGTTTTGCCCACACCGGGACGACCCAGCATTAGAATCGATTGTCCACGCTCGACTAAATCCCGAATCATGCCAATCGTGCCAAAGACGGCTCGACCCACCCGTAAGGTCAAGCCAATAATGTCTCCAGTACGGTTGCGAATGGCACTGATCCGATGCAGGGTTTGTTCGATACCTGCCCGGTTATCGCCACCAAAGTGACCGACTCGATCTAAACAGTATTGAATATCTTCTCGGCTTACGGGAGTGTCGGTAATATACTCAGCCGCTTGTTTGGGAAATCGAGCCTCTGGGAGACGACCTAAATCCAGGACAACTTCAATCAGTTGACCGCAGTTGGTATGGTTGTCTAAATTGTGGCGGATGGTCACCGGTAAAATGTCGAGCAATTGCTTTAAGTCGTCGGCCATATCCATCAAGGGTTGTTTGGGCATTTGAGCGTTGGAGGATTCAGGTATCCGAGGCAGTTCAAAAGCGTTCATAAAATTGATATTTAATAGGGGAATAGGATTGGCTTAGGGGGGCGGGGGTTTGAGTTGAGAGATTAGGGTATGGGCTAACTTGACCCCAGCCCAGAGAAGGTCAGGATGGTCTTCTATATGGGGATAGGCCAATCCCTGGAAAGATTGATCGGTTTGGGTTTCGGATGGCTCCAAGGGTTCCAAAATGGGAGAGAGTAAGACACGAGCATAACTACCATAGGCAACACCTATAATGGGGGATTTTGGATCGGTCAATGGGTATGAGGTCGATCCAAGCTTGTTTGTCTCTGGGGTTCCCAAGAGTCCTAGGCTTTTGAGCTTGGGAACGGTATAGTCGTTCGTTCCTCCTGCCAGTTGTAAGGCTCCTGGAAATCCGGATTCCATAACTTTTTGGGCGAGTTTGATGGTGCGGTGGGTGGTTCCGGAGCTGATATCCCCACTCATGGGACGACCATCCAGTTGCCAGATTACAGGACAGGGGAGGGGGTGAACGAGTTCATGGAGAGACCATAGATAGTCGATGAGACGATCGCCGTCTGGACAGCTAATGGCGATTAACCGCACAGATGCCGTGTGCGGTGCGATCGCTTGCCAAAGACGCTTGAAGTCTGTATAATGGGAGGTCTGGGTATGAATTTCTAAGGCATCAATCCCTGCCTCGATCAGTTGAGGAACAAGGGTTTGAGGCGTGGAAATGTAAGAGCGAGTCACAATTCGGTTGTGGGGGCAAGTGGGGATACACCGGCCACAACCATAGCAACGTTGGTCAATCACACCAATTTCTGGATGAATGGCCAGTTGAATTGCTTGTGCAGGACAGACGGCTTCGCAGGGCCGAGGACAGTCTGGAGGACATGACGATGGGTCAAATTCGGCTTTGCGGAAATGGGGATCTTCTCCGTCGTTCAGGCTAGCCATGATTAGGGGATCGTGGTTTTTGCCCGGCTGACCGAGTTGGCGTTGCCAAGTTTGGGTTTTGAGTGTACGGGCAGCAAAGATGGCCTCTTGAGCCACGGCGACAATAGCCGGATCGGCCGCCACATCAATACAGTCGGCTCCCGCGAGGGTGTAAGCC
The DNA here is from genome assembly GCF_982964205.1 of Roseofilum sp. Classification (NCBI taxonomy): domain Bacteria; kingdom Bacillati; phylum Cyanobacteriota; class Cyanophyceae; order Desertifilales; family Desertifilaceae; genus Roseofilum; species Roseofilum sp. The sequence continues at coordinate 3,497 of NZ_CEZBFX010000023.1, forward strand.
AACGTTAGGTTACGAATAGCAGGGATATGTTGGTAACTGGCCCCGCAGATAAGCTTGAACCAGCGGCGATCCCTGATCGAGTTTAGGGCAGGGTACAGTTGAGTCACCCTTTTAAGATAAGGCCTTGTGGCCAAAATGGGGAAGTGTACAATCACAATAGATAAAGTCTAGATCTCAATTGCTTGAAATTGGGGTCTAGAGTTAAGGTGAGATTATTTGTAGTATAACAGAAATATTGTGTAGTACAAATAATCTCTAATGAGATTTAATTTTAATCATCGGATTAAAACCCCCTATCTCCCTATCCCTATTCTTCCAGAGCTTGTAGATAGTCCAGAGCAGCTTCTAGGCGATCGCTATATCCTTGAGCAAAGCTATCAAACCAAAAGCCCTCATCAGAGTAGGTATCGAGCCGTGCCAACCATTCCCTGGCACGAGGTTTGAGAGCTTCCCGTTGTTGACGGCATTTTTTTTCTTCCTGTTGAGCCGCTTCTCGTTTTTGACGCTCAATGGCACGATTTTGGATATAGCGATCGCGCATATTATCGAGTACATCATCTGTCTGAGCCGCAGATGCTTTTAGCGCTTCCCGTTGCGATCGCATTTGCATCGCCCTTAAACGTACCTGCTCTAAATCTTGTTCTTTACCACTCGAGTGTTCAGAACCCTGTTGTTTTTGCACCGTGTAACGTTGTCGAATCTGTTCTAAATCTAATTCTGAAGCTTCAGAGTCCGCAGTAGGCGATTGTTTTTCGGGTTGATACCGTTGGCGAATCTCGTCTAAATCCGATTCTGAAGTTTGAGACTCCGCAGTAGCTGCTTTTTTTCCTTGCTGATACCGTTGGCGAAGCTCATCTAACCCAACTTCCTCTCCCTCTACATCATTCCCATGTACAAACCCAGACTTAATATCAGAGAGCAAATCATCCATTGGTTCATTCTCTTGGTTCTGCTGAGGAAAGCGATCGAGAGGGGGAGGCTGGCGATCTCCGGGCTGTTTCTGCTGATGTTGAACCTTCAACTCATTCAAGAAATCATCAATAGAACTCATTGTCTACCTAACCTCCCCAATACACTAGGAGATCCATCATCTCCTAATCTCTAACCCTAATCATAGATCGCATTCATCAATACATCCGTCAGGGTCATGGACTCCATTTCCTCCATGATAACAGTATCCACAATGTCGAATTTCGCACCGACTTCAACCATCCGGTCATCTAAAGCCTTAAGAAACTCGGTTACTTTGGGATCTTTGCCTACTTGGATAAAAGAAATAGCTAACTCTTCATCGCGGTCAATTTTGCTTGAGGCATCTCGAATTAAGGCAATGGCACCTTTCTTTTCTGCTTCTCCTTCAATACCATCGGTAATCACTAAAAACGTTTCTCCGTTTTCTTTCGCTTGACCAGCCGCTTTACGCTCAAAATAATTATTGAGGGCATGTTCAAGCACTTGATCGAACTTAGTGACCCCAGAGGGAGTATTTTCTTGGAAAACTTGTTCTACCTTACTAGCCGTGACATTATCATAGCGGCGGAAGTTGGCGGAAAACAAATAAACGGTAATCCCATCTGGATCGAGTTTTTCACAGAATTGGGCTACCTTAAATGTAGATTCTTGGGCCGCTTGCCACCGACTTTTACCTCCCGGTTGATCTTGCAGCGACATACTATTACTTTTATCGATAATCAGAGTATAGTCGCGGTTTTTTAGAATCTCTTCTGCCATAGATATGATCTCCTTGATAGATAGCGCTTGGCGCGGGTAGATAATGGGTAATGGGTCAACCGTTTTTTCTAGAGGGCTTGTTTTAGAGGGAGCCAGCGAACATCGCGATCGCCTCCTAATTCCACAATCAGTTTTACCTTTGGCTCTAAACTCGGTAAGGCCGCTAGATAACCCAGTTCTTCTGAGGATAGGATATGACCTTCGATAATCCACAACAGTAGCCCCTTTGACTTGGCGGGGAGTTGAGCGAGTTGGGTTTGAATAATGGGCGGGATAAAGTAGACATCACCAACAGCGGCTTTTTTACCACTGCTCTTTTTACCGAGGTGGGGAGGACGTACCCCATGCACTCCGGTTAAGTAAGCGGATAAATCTCCCAGACCTCTTGCATCTAGGGACAGTAGCGTATAACCGGCTGCGCGGACGCGGCGGATATAGCGTCCTTCTTCTCCCCCTTCTAGGGGGACATACATGCCTAGTGCGCCTGCGCTCTCTAAGTCGCGAATGAGCTTCTTACCTGTGATAATTAGTGCCATTCTCTCACCTGACCTGATGTAATTCAGGTTCATTTTAACGTGAGTGAGGCGTTTTTACTGTGGGGCGATGGACTCAACTCTGGGAGCGATCGCTGCTGGTCGAAGGAGATTGAATTACTATGGTTAATCAAGTGGGTTCAAATAGTTGACAAAAGTCATCGACAGGACAGAACAGTTCTTCTAAGCTGGTAGTTATAAGGAGGAATTGGACTGATAATTTCCCACAAGTGAGCGTACCCGATGCTCGTATTCATTATTTTCTAGCGATCGCTTATCCCGAACTCAGGTTAATTATTCATTGAATTGTGGAACTCAAACAGGTCATTATTTCCCATAAAGCTGGAGACGCAGATAGTCGTAAATGGGCACAGCGATGCGCGAAAGAGTTAGATGTCCTGGGTTGTCGAGTGCTGATGGGACCATCGGGGGCTAAAGATAATCCGTATCCTGTGTTTTTGGCTTCAGCGACTGAACCCATTGATTTAGCAGTGGTTTTGGGGGGAGATGGCACAGCATTGGCAGCCACTCGACAGTTGGCAGCCGAAGGTATCCCGATTTTGGCGGTGAATATTGGGGGAAATTTGGGTTTTTTAACGGAGTCGGCGAATAATTTTTATGATACGCAACGGGTTTGGGAACGGTTGCAAAGCGATCGCTATGCCATACAACGACGTATGATGCTCCAAGCAGCAGTTTATGAAGGCAATCAGCGGTTTCTCCCTCCCGTGAGCGATCGCTTTTTGGCGTTGAATGAAATCTGCATTAAACCCGCTTCCCATGACCGCATGATTACCTCGAAGCTAGAGATTGAGATCGATGGGGAAGTCGTCGATCAATATCAAGGGGATGGTTTATTGGTCTCCACTCCCACCGGTTCAACCTGTTACAATCTCTCTGCCAATGGGCCGATCATTCATGAAGGAATGGAGGCCATGACTGTAACTCCCATTTGTCCCTTAAGTTTATCGAGTCGTCCCATTGTTATTCCGTCTGGCTGCATCGTCAGCGTTTGGCCCCTGGCAGACTACGATTTAAGTACCAAACTCTGGACAGATGGAGTCATGGGTACAGCCATTTGGCCGGGTCATCGTGTTGATGTGCGAATGGCTGATTATCAAGCCAAATTTATCATCCTCGAAGAAAACCATTCCTACTATCGCACCCTCCGCAATAAGCTCCAATGGGCAGGGACAAGGATTGAGTTGGATAATAATCATCGAAAGAATTAAAATAAAATCATTTTTAAGTTCTAATTTTCAATTGATATACGGTAGAACCTGCCTATTCCCTATCCTCTAGCGCGAAGCGCTATCAATTCCCATGTTTGCACCTTGGGTGAGTGTACTGTTCGTCTTATCGATTCTCGCAGGCTTGATGCTCCTGTTGCGAGAGTATCAGCACCGGCACTCTCCGCATCCGGAATGGGTGCGCAAATTACTTCATGTGGGCATGGGGTTGGTGACATTGAGCTTTCCCTGGTTATTTGATTCTCCCCTGCCGGCGATCGGTTTGGCCATGGGCGCGATCGCCTTTCTATGCAGTATTAAGTTTATCCCCTACTTTCATCAACGGTTGGGCAGTGTGACGGATGGCGTAGCTCGTAGCTCCTGGGGAGAAGTGTATTTTCCCTTCTCGGTTGCCTTAGTTTTTACCTTGTCCCAAGGGAATTGGGTCTACTATCTGATTCCCATGCTCCTTCTGACACTTGGGGATGCAGTTGCCGCACTCATTGGAGTGAGCTATGGATTGCACACCTATAGTACCTCGGAAGGACACAAAAGTGCGGAAGGGTCGATCGCCTTTTTCACAGTAGCTTTTTTAAGTACCCATGTTCCTTTACTACTGCTCACGGAGACAGGACGAGCCGAAAGCCTATTAATTGCGGTGATTCTAGGCTTGCAAGTAATGGTTTTAGAGGCGATCTCCTGGCAAGGCTTGGATAATGTATTTATTCCCATTGGCGGATTGATCATGTTAAAGTTATTCCTGCCCATGGATATTCCCTCCCTCAGTTTTCGTCTCATTCTCACCCTCATTGTGGGCATATTAACCCTCAATTGGCGACACAGAACGACCCTCAATGATAGCGCTGTTTTAGGGAGTGCTTGGTTCGGCTATTTAACTTGGGTATTGGCAGATTGGCGCTGGTTTATTGCTCCAGTTATCCTATTTTTTGCCTATTCTTTACTCTGTCCTTGGACTCAACAATACCAGGAACGTCGCCATGATATGCGGGCAGTTTTGAGTATTGGCTCAACCGGGATTTTATGGTTATTACTGGGTAAAATCATGGGTGAAACTCTTTGTTTTTATCCCTATACCTTGGCATTTGCGGCTCATCTAGCCATCATTGATATTGCGGTACCTCGATTTCATCCTCAATTGCCGAATTGGCGCTTTATTGGGCGCTCTGTGGTGAAGGGATGGGTGTTAATTTTTGTCCCTTTTTTATGGATTCAAGGCTGGGACGGCCAGGCGATCGCCTATGCTGGAGAAGGATTCATTATCATGGGGCCGATCGCCATTGTCTTTGCCCTTCTACAAGGGAGTTGCCGGAATCTGGATGAGACGTGGATGTGGATTGGGCGATCGGCGATCGTTGCTTTGGGATCGGCAATTAGCTTAAACATTTGGGTAATGGGTCATGGGTAAGGGGGATTTTTCTATGTATGATTATCGTTTAATTGATCGAGAGTCTGAGCTAGAGATCTTAGCCAGTCTTGACGGAATTCCTGCTCTCAGTGGAACTGAATTGAAGCAACATCAACCGGATCTACATCTGGCAATTTTGCACAATCAAACCTTAGTCGCTCGCTGTTCCCTTTGGTGGAAAAATACGCCAAATTATGGTCAAGAAACGCTGGGATTCATTGGCCATTATGCTGTCCAAGATCGTCAAAGTGCTAAAGCTTTATTCAGTCGTAGTTTAGAGATTTTAGGGCAACACCATTGTACTTTAGCCGTTGCGCCTATTGATGGCAATACTTGGCGCAATTATCGCTGGATTACCGATCGAGGAGAGCATCCTGTTTTCTTTCTCGAACCTGACAATCCTCCAGACTATGTTGAAGAGATTCTAGGGGCTGGATTTAGTCCTTTAGCTGGGTATTATTCTGCCTTAGTCACCGATTTAAATCAAGGCGATCGCCGCTTAGAGCGAGTCGGCGATCGCCTGAAAAAACTCGACATTACCCTTCGCCCCCTGAATTTGGACAAGTGGGAAGAAGAACTCCGTCAAATTTATCATGTTTCTAGAATTGCATTTGCGCGAAATTTCTTATATACACCCCTCTCGGAGTCCGAATTTATCGAGCAGTACAACCCAGTCCGTAGCTACATTAACCCAGAATTAGTAGTATTAGCGCAGCAAGGAAACGCCATTGTTGGTTTTTTATTTGCTCTTCCGGATTTTTGCCTAAGACAACGGAACTTACGTGTTGAGACTGTGATTCTGAAGACCGTTGCTATCTTGCCCCGAAAAGATTACGCTGGACTAGGGAGTTTCTTGGTCTGGCAATGTCATCAAATTGCCCAAAAATTAGGCTATAAATCCGTAATTCATGCCCTTATGTATCAAGGTAATTCATCCCTAAACATCAGCCATCGATATGCCCAACCCATACGTCAGTATACCCTGTTTGCCAAAGCTATTTAAATCGCCTATACTTGAGTATAAAATTCACCTCAAACTTGATTAAAGTCTGTTCTGAGCTTTATTTTATCCCTTATCATCCCGCATGAAAACACTATGCCGTACTTAATCTACGCTCCCCATAGTCAGGATGAAAAATTATATGAACTGCGTTGGGGAATCAATAGCCTGGGGCGATCGCTTGATAACACGATCGTGATTAGTCACGCCAGTATTTCTCGCCATCATGCCGAAATTCACTGGACACCAAGTGGGGTGGAGATGTGCGATCTCAATAGCAGTAATCATACCTTTATTAATGAAAGTCAAATTGACAGTAAATTACTCAAAGATAAAGATATTATTCGCTGCGGTAAAATTAGCTTTCAATATCGAGAACAACTGGACGTTGTTGAAGAAGAAACGGGTTTAGATCCAGAGGAACAGCGCACTATTATTAAAGAGTTTTCCCTCGATCGAGGCAACGTGGGAATACCTGAGTTATTGTCCGATCAAGAACAATGCTTAACCGTACTCAAATTGCGAGAACAGGATGAGCAAAAACGGAAAGAAGATAAACTCAAACTTTTGTTAGAAGTGAGCAAACAGCTCTCTTATCCTAAAAGACTCGATAAGTTACTCAAAAAAATCTTAGAAATTCTGTTGGATTTAATGCAGATTGACCGCGCTGCTATTTTGTTGATCGATCCCCAAACCGAAAAACTGCAAGTTAAAGCGATACATTCTCAAGTCGGTATTCATGCAGACTATCAATTTTATAGTAAGAAAATCACGAATTATGTTTGTGAAAAACAACAAACTATTATGACGGCAGATGCCCAAATGGATCGTCGGTTTAGTGATTCTGATTCGGTCATTAGTCAATGCATTCATGCCTCAATTTGTGCTCCCCTCAAGCCTCGCGATACGGTCATTGGGGTTTTATATGTGGATAATTTATCCTTGGCTAATGTCTATTCCGATGAAGATGTAGAATTTTTAACTGCTTTAGCGAACCAGGCGGCGATCGCGATCGATCATAGTCAACTCTATCAGAAAATGGAATCCGAAGCCGTTCTCCGGGACAAGCTAGAACGGTTTTTTCCCAAAGCTGTCAGCCGTAAACTACGGGAAGAAGGCAACTTGAACAAAATTGTAGACACAGAAGTTACAGCTCTATTTTCCGATGTCAGTCAATTTACACAAATGTCTTCCCTCATGTCTCCCCGCGCAGTCATTGAGATGCTCAATGAATATTTCAGTATGATGGTCGAAGAAATTGTCTTCCCCTATAAAGGAACCCTAGAAAAATATATTGGCGATGCCTTAGTTGCCGTCTGGGGATCGCCTTATCAAAGAGAAGATGATGCAGAACGTGCAGTCAAAGCAGCCATTTCCATGCAATGGGCTGTTAGACGGCTGAATATCCAGCGCCAACGTCGCAACCATCATCCCATTCATATTCACATTGGTTTAAATACGGGACGAGTGGCTTCCGGAAACATTGGCACAGAACGCCTGATTCAATATGCCCATATTGGCGATACAATGAATGTAGCTAGTCGCATTTGTAGTGAAGCTAAAGCCAATGAAATCCTCATTTCTGCTAGCACTTTTGCCCAATTGAACCAGCATCAAATTCCTGTAGAATGTTTACCTCTTGTACAAGTTAAAGGCAAAAAAGATCCTCTACAAGTCTATCGTGTTCTCTGGGAAGAATTGCCGTATCAAGATACTCTCAATGTAGAGGAAGAGAGTGAGGAATAGGGAACACCGGGTTTTACCCTTTCATTTTGGATTTGACGATTTTAAGATTCAATTGATTTGACAGATTAAAGTCTCGCCATTACCCTGTACGAGTATGCATTTTTTGGTGAGTTTGACCTGTGCAAAAATTCTGGCTCTTCTGTCTGACTCTAGCCGTTTTGGGTTTATCGATCGTTCTTCCTCCATCCGCAGACGCTAGAATTTCCCCTTGTCCCTCTCGTCCTCCTCAACTGAGAACGACTCTGGAATGCCAGATCGCGATCGCCGATTTGCATCCCACACAACCCGTGGTGGGTAAATATCAAGTGCAATATCAAGTCGCGGTTTTAAACGTCATCGATCGCGGAGAATCTTCTGAATATGCAACCGTTGAAGACTATGTAAATCAGCGCAAAGTACCAGTTGTTTTAGGCCCGGGGAATCAATTTTATATGGTTGACTCTCACCACACCATGAGTTCAATTTGGGAATATTATCAGGGCAATCCCAATATTAGGGTAAACATCGAAATTATTCAAGATTGGCGAAATAAACCGGATTTTTGGTCAGCCATGAAAGCCAATAATTATACCTATCTAGGAACCCCCGGAAATACAATTAGTCCTGAAGATCTGCCCCGTAACCTCGGTGAATTGAAAAACGATCCCTATCGTGCCGCAGTTGGCATGGCACTTAATTGGGGATTTTTTGAGCGACCGAAGGGCGAAAAAATATTTTTCTACCAATTCAAATTAGCGGATTGTTTAAAAGAATTCGGTTTAACTTTACCGGAAGAAATTAACCGTTCTCATATCTATCAAACCCTCGCCATGATTCACGATCCTGAATATAGCTACGGCAACAGTTCCGTCTGTAATATTCCTCGACCTCAAGAGTTGTCTTTAGAAGGAATCGCGAAAAAACTGCAACGATAAGCGCTTTGCGCTAGGAAATAGTGAGTAGAGAGTAGACTAATACCACTAATGAGCGCTGATAATACGTTCTGTTTCATCCAAACGGAGATTAATGGGCACTGCTTTTGCGAACGCTGAGTTGAATGGCTAGAGCTAACAATCCGACTGTAGTCAGAGCAAATACGCCAGTCGCTAATAATCCCATGCCCATGACGAGGGTGCGGACGGCTGCACCAATATTTAAGGCGATCGCATTTTTTGTCGCGAGCGGCTTATTGGCAAATGTCTCGATAATGGACATGGAGAGGAAATAGAGAAATGAGGTAATCGCCCCACTCATCAGAGCGCCAGTTAAACAGCGCACTGGGGTAACATTGGCAGAAATAGCCGGTTTACTCGTCTGTTCAGACATTGATTCGTTATTATCGATCATGATTGCTAGAGTACCTATTCGTCACTCACTTTAATGCCTGTTGGTGAAAACTGAGCGACCCATAAGTTGAGATCGGGGTCATTTAATTGTTGTTCGATGTCGTTTTTAATGCGGTCGGCTTCCGCTTGAGACTCGGTAAGGGCAAATATAGTAGACCCTGAACCCGACATGAGTGTACCCAGTGCCCGAGCTTCTATAAACCGTTGTTTGAGCGCGACGAGTTGGGGATATTCAGGTAAAACAATTTTTTCAAAATCATTCCGCAATTCTTCGGTAATGATCGCATGATTCTTGCTGGCGATCGCCCTCACTATCGGCCCGGAGTGAACTTTTTGACCATAGGCTTCAATATGTTCTGGGTCGCGAATATAGGACTCTTCATAGATGTTGCGATAGGTTTTATACGCCCAAGCGGTGGAAATCTTCACGCTTTCATACTTGGCCAACACCACATACAATCGATCGAGATCCGGCAGAGGGGATAACTTTTCTCCCCGTCCCGTCGCTAAAGCTGTTCCCCCTCGAACGCAAAACGGCACATCTGACCCCAACTGCTCTCCTAACCGTTCGCATTCTCCCTGAGTTAAGCCCAAATTCCATAATAAATCCATTCCCACCAATACAGCCGCCGCATTACTCGATCCTCCAGCCAACCCAGCAGCGACGGGAATGTGTTTATCAATGCTAATATTGACACCCCCATATTGCGCGAAGGCTTCGGGAAACGCGGAACACATTAACTCCGCTGCACGATAGGCTAAGTTACTAGAGTCACTGGGAACATCGGGATGGTTACAGGTGATGCGGATGGTATCTGTACCAGAGGGTTCGATGTGCAGGCGATCGCACAAACCCACACTTTGCATAATCATCGCCAATTCATGATAACCATCGGCGCGATCGCCGACAATCTCCAGATATAAATTAATTTTCGCGCACGCTAATAAGGTATATGAACGCATAGTTTAGGAGTTAGGGGTGAAGGGTTCGATATAGCGGGCATCTTCCGGCAGCTCGGAAAACATTTGCCCTTGGGTTCTGGCTTGGAACATATACAACCCTAAAGGAGTATTCACTAAGTCTACAATATCGGCCTTCCCTAAGAGCATTTTGGCGCTGGTGAGGGGGACTTCTTTGAGCACCCAACGTGTCATCCGATAGAGAGTTTCTTTGAGCGTTAGGGAACGCATCAAGTCTACGCCATGGAGTTGATGCAAATAGCGGTTCGATTTTCCATAGCGATACCATTGTTTTTGTAGCTCTTGGAGGGTGCGACGATGGCGATGTTTGACGGTTGCATCGGGGACAAATTCGTATTTCCAATCAGTTTCGCGCAAAATACGCCAGCAGATATCTGCATCTCCTCCCGTGGTTAAATAGGGACGAAACAGTCCCACTCGATCGAAAATAGAGTGACGCACCGCTAAGTTGGCAGTTTGTCCATAGGGACAAAAGGGGTTCGCGAGGGTATGTTTTTGGGAGAGGGTTTCTTGGCGATCGGCGTGTTGTTCGAGTAGAGTGTTACCGGGAAGCGCGATAATTTCGCCAATCGATAACCCAATATCTGGCTTGGCAAAGGGTTGAACCAGGTTTTCTAGCCATTCCGGTTGGGGACGACAGTCGGCATCCGTAAAGGCAAGAATGTCATACTGAGCTGTTTTGATGCCTAAGTTTCGCGCTGCATAAGAACTTTGGATCTCGGTTTGACTGAGGGGTTTGAGGTTGGATAAGTCGGCACTTTGGAGAATTTCCGAGGTGCGATCGCTGCTACCATTATCGACAATCAGGTATTCTAGGCGATCGCTTGGATAAGTCTGGTTCCGAAACCCCGCTAACAACTCCGGTAAATCCTCCTCACCGTTATACACCGGCACAATAACCGAAACCTGGGGAAAGAAAGGTGCGTTCATAATGTCTGGGAAATGGATATAGGAATTTTTGCTGTTATAGCAAGGAATGAGTTGCTTATCTCGAAGTTTACTCGATTGACCAATCCTCAAAGGTTAAACCGGGCACGCACTCAAAATCTTTCCGATTCCGTGTGATTAGGGTTGCTCGTTGGCTTATACCATTTCTCTATGATGATGCGCTTTAAAAAGGGGCTGGGGTTCCTTGTCTCTCAGGGATAGATTAGTTGCAAGATTAAAGAGAAATGGTAATAGTATCCATCCTTTAATTAATGAAAAGATTCCAATTGACCCATCAATGCCGAATTTTAGATGGCAATAAAATCTCTGGGATCGAGTTGACTCGGCGCAATATTGGGGAGAATGGCTAAAACATTGGTCGTTCCGGCTTGATAAATTAATGTGGCGTTGGCTAATTCTCCACTGCCAGAATTGAAGGTTAAACTATTAAACGATAAGCCTCCAGTTAAACCCATACGATCTTCGGCATCGTTGTAAAAGATTAAATCTGGCACACCAGGACGGAGAACAAAGATATCGTTTCCTGTGCCACCAATAACAACATCCGATCCCAGGTCTCCATAGAGGATATCATTACCCGCTCCGCCATCGAGGTAGTCTTCATTTTGGCCGCCGTAGAGGATATCATCGCCATTATTACCAAAAACCCGATCGTTTTGGCGATCGCCAAAAACAAAATCATTTCCCTCTCCCCCACTCACAAAATCATTCCCTTGACCTCCGCGCACAGAATCATTACCCAAATCTCCGGCAACTTGGTCATTGCCTAAGTTTCCATTGACATAATCATTACCACTATTCCCTCGAGCAATATCATCTCCTCCTAGAGCAAAAATAGTATCATTACCAACCGTTCCTGTCATTTGGTCATTGAGATCGGAACCCAGGGTAAAGGGTGTAGTCGGATTGACCGGAGTCGGTGCAGGTGCGGGAGTTACGACACCATTACGAGGACTCCCAAACACTTGTGTCCAATAAGAATTGTAGTTAACATTACCCGTATCATTAGCCAGAAAAAAGTAACCAACTCCAATTTCCTGTAAATTGGCATTAAGGATATTGGCTCGATGTCCAGGACTATTCATCCATCCCTCAACCACTTGTTCTGGCGTTTGATATCCTGCAGCAATATTTTCAGCTCCTGTAGAAGCTTGATATCCGGTAGCGCTGATGCGATCGCCAATAGAGCTATTGTCTAAGCCCGTATGACTAAAAAAGTCCTGAAAGGCCATATTCTCAGTATGGCTTTGAGCCGCTTGCGTCAACTGTGCATTAACAACCAGAGGAGCTAAACCGAATTGACTACGCTGAAAGTTCGTCAATTCCACAACCCGGTTAATAAATTCTTGACTCATAACATTCACCTCATGAATGAGTGGCTCTATAGAGATCTCAGAAACATGACGGCTGTTTTATGCAAAATCGCAAAAAGTGTAATAAATCTTAGCACTAGTGCCTTGACCAGACTAGAATCGTGCATTGATCGATGCATGAGGGTATAGGGAATTTCTTCCCCATCTTTTTCTCAAGCACTACTTTAGAGTACAAAGCTCTTCCTCACTGCGCTAGGATAAGATAGCAGGAGTTCCGTATGGGGAGGAAGAATGGTCTCAAAAGATGAGACATTAGCTGAATTTCATCAGCGTTATACCATAGAACTGCGAACCTATCTTCAAGGAACAGTCAGTTGTCCCGAGGATACAGAGTCGGGAACTAGCTTGGCAACGGATGAGCAAGAAGGTTTGCTTGCACCTACCGTTCCCGTATCCGCCAATATTTTTTTAGGACAACTGGCATTTGCTTCGGATATCAGTGTCGTTGATGTTGTCCATATCCATCAGATCGCCTGTGGCAAGTTAGGCTCAGAGAATAGGGAGAAAGAAGAAGAGTTTTTACGACTGGTCTTATCGGCCTATGAGCGATCGCAACGTTTAAACGCTCGTCAAGGCCAATTTAACCGCTTACCTGATATTTTATATTCTATTAACACAGAATATTATCTACAACGCTGGAATCCGGGTCTCGAAAAAGTCACGGGTTTAAGTCAAACTCGATTAATGAATGAATCGGTTTTGATTCTCTTTCCTCCCGAAGAGCGAGCAGCGATTACCCAACATATTCAACAAGCCTTTCGGGACGGACAAAATGAAATTGATACCCTACTGCTGACTCGTGCAGGGCCGATTCCCTACCGCATCAGAGGGATGGTGATGAAAAATGAAGATGGGGTCGTAGTCGGTCAAGTCGTTCTGGGTAATAGTTTAATTGAAACAACCCTCAATATTGAAGCCTTGCGAGATTCAGAAGAACGATTTCGTCACCTGGTAGAAAACCTCAATGAAGTACTTTGGTTAACGGATATTGATAACCAAGCCGTCATTTATGTCAGTCCTTCCTACGAAAAGATTTGGGGTCAATCCTGCAAAAGTTTATACGAAAATCCCCAATCTTGGTTAAGTGCTATTCATCCTCAAGAGAGCGATCGCGTTCAAGCTACCTTACCCGCTCAACGTCATGGCCCTTGGGAACAAGAATACCGTATTCTGCTCCCGAGTGGTCTCACCCGCTGGATTCGCACCCGATGTTTCCCCGTGCATCATCCAGTTGGCGATCGAATCTATCGTTTAGCCTCCATTTCCGAAGACATTACCCAACGCAAACAAACCGAAGTCGCTCTAGAGCGATCGATCTCCCTTTTACAAGCCACATTAGACTCTACCGCTGACGGCATTTTAGTCTTAAATCGAGAAGGTGATATCCTCAATTATAATCAACAATATGTACAATTGTGGCGCATTCCCGATCACATCTTATCTTCTAGGGATTCCCAGTTAGTGAACGCCTTCTTACTCGATCAAATGCGCTATCCAGAAGACTTTATTAACTTCATCAATCAGAACTATCAAGACCCCACAGAAACTCATCAACATCTGATTGAACTCATTGACGATCGGATGATTGAACTGATCTCTAGACCCTATGAACTCAGTGGTTATATTCGGGGCAGAGTTCACTGTTTTACTGATGTCACCAGTCAGCGAAAAGCCGCTGAATCTCTAGAATCTCTCAATGAAGAATTGGAGGCTAGAGTTAAGAAAAGAACCGCACAGTTAAGACACCTTAATGAAAAACTCCAATTATCAGTACAAGAAAAAGGAATCTTACTCAAAGAACTACACCACCGCGTCAAAAACAACTTGCAAGTGATTGCTAGCTTATTAAGATTACAATCAAGCTATGTGCAAAATCCCCAAGATCGAGAACTCTTCAAAGATAGTGAAAATCGCGTCCGCTCCATGAGTTTGATTCATGAGAAACTCTACCATTCCCAAGAAATGGGAGAAATCAATGCCCAAGATTACTTTTATACAGTTGTCAGTAATTTAGTCAGTTCCTACAGCCGATCTTCTCAAAAGATCGAGATCGACTTAAATCTTGAATCCATTGCCTTAGATGTGGACACAGCAATTCCCTGTGGCTTAATTGTCAACGAATTAGTTTCTAATTGTTTTAAGTATGCCTTTGTAGAACAATCATCAGGAACAATTACAGTAGAATTTATCCGTCAGGATGATATAACTCTGAGTCTTTTAGTCCAAGATGATGGTTGGGGATTACCGGAAAACTTTGACATCGAAGAAATCGATTCTTTAGGCTTAAAACTCGTCCAGAATTTAGTCGAGCAACTTGAAGGAAATTTAAAGTTAATGGGTGAGCAAGGAACTTATGTCAAAATAACTTTTCCGTGGATTGATAAATAAAAGGCAGATCAAAATGATGAATTTGATAAAAATATTAGTCGTTGAAGATGAGCGGATTATTGCCATGGATATCTGCAATAGCTTGCAGCGGATGGGATATGTAGTCGTCGGAATAGTCAACTCGGGGGAAAAAGCCTTAGAAAAAATGCTAGAAGTTAAGCCAGATTTAGTATTAATGGATATTGTACTGAAAGAGGAAATGGATGGCATAGAAGCTGGAGAAAAAATCATCCATGAATTTAAAACACCTGTGGTTTACTTAACCTCTCATACCGATCCGAAAACCCTAGAGAGAGCGAAGAAAACCAACCCCTTTGGCTATATCGTCAAACCCTTTGAAGAGCGCGACTTAAATACCACTTTAGATATTGCCCTGGCTCGCGCTCAGGTAGAAATCAAAATGGAAAAAAATCTATCCAAAGAGCGAGAGTTAGTAGACTTAAAATCTCGGTTTATTACGATGGTTTCCCATGAGTTTCGTACTCCTTTAGCAACGATTTTATTTTCGGCAGGATTATTAGAAAAATATAGTCATAAATGGACAGAAGATAAAAAACAAATTCATTTCGATCGGATCAAGTCTGGTGTGCAGCGTATGACTCACATTCTCGAAGATATCTTAGTTATTGGGCAGGCAGATCCTGAACCATTAAATCCTAAACCCAAAGGGCTAGATATTCAAACTCTATGTACCCAAATGATTGAGGAAATTCAAACCGCCTCTAAAACCAACATAGAGATTGAATTCAAAACGGATGCTCTCCATACTCATAAAGTTTATTTAGATCCAGAATTAATGGGACATATTGTTTATAATTTACTCTCAAATGCGGTGAACTATTCACCAAAAGGTTCTCATGCAATCATCGAGTTGGCAAATGAGGATAAAAACTTGATCTTAAAAGTAGAAGATCGGGGGATGGGGATTAGTCTGTCCGAGCAAGAACACTTATTCAAATCTTTCTATCGCGGTAGTGAGGTGGAAAATATCCCCGGAACGGGGTTAGGATTAGCAATTGTTAAGCGGGCTGTTGATTTACAGCAGGGAGAGATTACAGTAGAAAGTGAGGTGGGAGTCGGTAGCACGTTCACCGTGGTTTTACCTTTAAACTTATCAGAGACTGACTATGGCAAAAATTCTGGTCATTGAAGATGATGAAGCAATTCGGGAAAATGTTCTTGAATTGTTGGAATCAGAAGGATATGAAGTCCTGGGTGCAGAAAATGGTCGCGAAGGGTTGAAGATCGCCCAAAACGCGATACCTGATTTGATTTTATGCGATGTGATGATGCCGGAGTTAACAGGTTATGCGGTATTAACGACACTACAAGAAAATCCAGCTCTTTCCCATATTCCATTTATTTTCTTAACGGCAAAAGGAGATCGCCTAGATTTTCGTTATGGAATGGAGCTAGGGGCGGATGATTATTTAATGAAACCGTGTCTGCCCAATGAAATTCTCAGGGCTGTTGCTGCCCGGTTGGATAAAAAGGCGAGTCTGAATGCCCACTATTTACAAGAACTTCAGCGTCAAGCCTCGGAAGACTTGTTAACCCATCTTCCCAACCGTACCCGTTTACGGGATCTCTTCCAAACCTTGGTGCAAAATAGCTCCACCCTTGTTGCTGGGCAAGAGCAACTGATCCCAGTGTTATGTATCGGTTTAGATCGGTTTGAGCGGATTAATCATACCCTCGGTTATGATGTGGGAGATCGCCTCCTGCAAGTTGCGGCTCAACGCATCTGGGAGAGTTTCGATCCCTCAACTTCAACGATTCTCGCTCGCCTGAGTGATGATGTATTTGTAGCCATTTTAGGGGAACACCTCTCCCGGCATCAAGTGATGGCACAGATGCAAACTCTGCTCGAACAGCTCTCTCAACCCTTTGCGATCGAGGAGGAAAATCTGGTTATGACCGCCAGTATTGGTATCACTTATTATCCCAGGGATGGGCAAGATATCAATCCTCTCATCCAAAATGCCAGTCGTGCCCTTAATCAAGCCAGGGAACAGGGAGGTAATAAATATCAATTCTATATTCCCACCTTTTACGTCGGTTCGAGCGATCGCCTAAACCTAGAAGCCGATCTACGATACGCCCTAGAGCGCCAAGAACTTGATGTCCATTATCAACCCCAAGTCAGCTTGCACACCGGTAATGTGATTGGTGCAGAAGCCCTCATTCGCTGGCAACACCCAGAGCGGGGATGGATTTCTCCGGCTAAATTTATTCCCATCGCTGAAGAAACAGGATTGATTGATGCGATCGGTAAATGGGTACTGGTGCAAGCCTGTAAACAAGGGAAAAACTGGCAGCAATTCAACCCCAACTTTCAAGTGAGCGTTAATTTATCTCCCCGCCAACTTACCCACATTCCCTTGCGCCAATGGCTTTTAGATACTTTGATCTCAATGGGCTATATCCCAGGCACTCTAGAATTAGAATTAACAGAAAATGCCTTAGTTGAACAGAAACTAGAAGCATTGAAAATCTTAAATTCCCTCAAGTCTATTGGGGTTAAACTCGCCTTAGATGATTTTGGCACCGGATACTCGTCTCTAGAATATCTGAAGGATTTTCCTTTTGATACCTTAAAAATAGACCGTTGTTTTATTAAAAGAATTGAAATGAATATGAAACAACAATCCCTGGTAGCAGCGATTATCAAAATGTCACATTCCCTGGATTTGCAAGTCGTAGCTGAAGGAGTGGAAACAGAACCGGAAGTGAGATTTTTACAGGCTCAAAACTGCGAAATCATTCAAGGCTATTATTTCAGTCAGCCCCTAGGGAAGGAGGAATTTGAAGCACAAATCTTGAACCCAGAAAAAAGACTCCCCAAGTTACTGCTGGAAAAGCGAGGTAAAGATTGGGATAAATATATCAAAGATTGAGAGTAAACTAGAAAAAAACTGGAGTGTGAAAGGAGATAATCCGGATGGTTAAAGTATTAGTGATTGAAGATGAGGAAATGATTCGCGAAAATATTCTCGATCTCTTGGATGCGGAGGATTTTGAAGGGCTAGGAGCAGAAAATGGCTGTATTGGAGTAGAGATCGCTAAAGCCGAAATCCCCGATCTGATTCTCTGTGATGTGATGATGCCCCAATTGGATGGTTATGGAGTATTAGAGCAATTACGCGCCGATCCGAAAACGGCGATGATTCCCTTTATTTTTTTAACAGCAAAAGCAGAAAAAAATGATGTCCGCTCAGGGATGGAGTTAGGGGCGGATGATTATTTAACCAAACCCTGTTTACCCGATCAATTACTCAAAGCGATTAACAGTCGTTTAGATAAACAAGCCCTGATTAAACAAGCGTCTGAAGGAAGATTGGATGAGTTGCGCGAGAGTATTACCCGATCGCTTCCCCATGAATTACGCACTCCTCTGAATGGAATTATGGGGTTTGCGGAACTGATGAGTTATGAAGCAGAAGACTTAAAACCCGAAGAGATCCGCGAGATGGCCGAGCAGATTCTAGTATCGGGAAAAAGATTACACGGCTTGATTCAGAATTTTCTTTTGTACGCTGAGTTGGAATTGACTAGCAAAAATAGCGATCGCCTCAACCAATGGCGATCCCAATCTACTGCCTCAATTCGAGATACAGTTGAAGAAGTGATTATCTTAAAAGCAGACCAATTTGAGCGCACGACCGATCTTAAATATGAGTTAGAAGATAGTTCCGTCCAGATAGAAGCGTCTCGATTACAGAAACTGGTACAAGAAGTCATTGATAACGCCTTTAAATTTTCTCCATCTGGAACCCCAGTTCAGGTAATGACAAAGGTAAAAGATAACCAGCTCATCTTAAGCGTAATTAACTCAGGACGGGGAATGATTCCAGAGCAAATCGAGCAAATTGGAGCCTATATGCAATTTAATCGTAAACTCTATGAGCAACAAGGCTCAGGCTTAGGACTGGAGATCGCCAAACAGATCGCCCAAATTCATCAAGGTGATTTAAGTATTACCAGTATCCCCGACGAGGAAACCCGAATTACTATTACCTTACCCACCGGTTCATAGAGGGATGGAGAGGGTGCGGAGGATGGGGAGACGCGGAGATTCCCTATGCCCCATTCCCTATGCCCCATTCCCTATGCCCCATTCCCCATTCCCCATTCCCTATTTTGAATTGAAATGGTTTGCATTCTCGTAATTGAAGATAATCCAGAAATTATCAGTAATGTGGTCGAATTTCTCGAAGCTGAGGACTTTGAAACCTTGAGTGCTGAGAATGGTCGTATCGGTCTAGCACTGGCTTTTGCCCATCGAGTAGACTTAATTCTCTGCGATGTAATGATGCCTGAACTTGATGGGTATGGAGTCTTAAATGCCTTACGCCAAAATCCGGCGACGGCAACCACTCCCTTTGTCTTTCTGACTGCCAAAGGTGAACGACAAGACCTGCGGACGGGCATGAATTTAGGAGCTGATGATTATCTGATCAAACCCTTTACCCCTGATGAACTGCTAGAGGCGATCGCCGCTCGTTTATCCCGCTCTGCCCAACTGGAACAGTACGATCCGCTCACCGGACTGCCTCAAATCAGTGCGTTTAGCCAACCGGAAGGGTTTTTTACTCAAGCAGTAGCCCAAAGCGATCTGACTCGTTCCCTGGTTCCCTTGATGTTAATTGGATTAGATCGCTTAGAGCGTATTCAGGAAGCCATGGGTCATCGTCAAGGCGAGCAGATCTTAAAAGTAATCGCCCAACGCCTCACCCAGTTGATCCAGCCTTTGGGAGGTCAGGTAGCTAAAGGGAACGGGGGGCAATTTGCCGTGATGTTACCCCCAGTAGCCGATCAAAGTGTGGCGACGGAGCGCGCTCAAGAGATTTTAGAGGTGATTAATGAACCGGCGATCATCGGCTATCATCGGGCGATCGTGACCGCCAGCATGGGGATCGGTTTCTATCCCTTAGCCACCAATTTTGACGAACTGCAACGGCAAGCGAGTATCGCCCTCGGTAACGTGAAAAGTATGGGCGGTAATCATTATCGTATCTACGTTGCGCCCTTATTTGGTCTCGACCAAACCAGAGACCTAAAACTCGAAGAAGAATTCTATCAAGCTTGGAGTGCCAACCGCTTTCAAATCCGCTACCAACCCAGAATCGAGATTAAGAAACGCCACTGTGTTTCCGTCGTTGCGCTCTTGCACTGGGAACATCCCCTGATGGGGGGTATTCCTGAAAACAAATTGTCCCAATTAATCACAGTTTGCGGATTAAACTTGGTGTTAGACCAATGGATTTTAGACCAAGCCTGTCAACAAATCAAAACCATCCAAAACAGGAAACAACCCCTACGCGTGGTCATTCAGGTGTCTGAACAGCTTTTTAATGAAGACCTACTCGCAACTATCGATCGCACCTGTCAAACCCATGGTTTCCCCACTTCACGTCTAGATTTAGAATTTGCTGCCAGTACCCTATTGGTCGCTCAAAATCAAAACCAAATGGCGGCTACCTTGAGATTAGCGAAGCAGAAGGGAATCTCAATTACCCTGAAAGATCTAGGTCAAAAAAACCAATTTCTCAATCAGTTAGACTCTCTTGCCGTCGATGCTCTCAAACTTGATGGTAGCGCCATGCAACACCTTCAGCAAAATCAACCTCTGATTAAAGCCATGATTCAACTGTGCCATAACTGGAAATTGAAGGCGATCGCCCCTGAAATTGCCACCCAAGAACAACAACGGTTTTTACAGCGCCATAACTGTGATTTAATCCAATATCAACAGTCCTATGATATCAAAGCGCTCAAAAGGCGTTTACTGCAACGGTTCTAATTATGTCTCTATTTCCTGTCATGCCGATCGCGACCCTAATGGTATGGGCCACAAGCCCCGGTCTGCATATTGCCCAATTCTCCCCATCCCTAGAAACCACTGCTTGGCAATGGATCGATTGGACTCAAGGGAATACGACTCAACGCCCCCTTTCTCAACGTCCGATTACCTTGATGTTCAAAGAAGGCAAGGTAAGTGGATTTGGGGGATGTAATGATTATTTTTCTAGTTACCAAATAGACGGCGAACGCCTCATGATGGCCGACCCGTTTGGACGCACGTTTAAAGCCTGTGGCAACCTGTCTGACCAAGAAGACCAGTTTTTAGAGCGATTAGGGCAAGTCGATCGCTACCAGATTAACCCCGATGGGGAATTGTATCTGTTTTATCGTCAGAATGGGGAAATGGGACAAATGCGCTTTAGTCGAGTTCTTAAGTCATCCCCAGTACAGACTTCTTTTACCGACATTCCCGTCAACTATTGGGCCCAAGACTTTATTGTGGCCCTAGTTGAGCGTAATCTGATATCTGGGTTTCCTGATGGTACATTCCGCCCAGATACCCCAGTCACCCGCGCCGAATTTGCCAGTCTGCTCCAGAAAAGCTTTGATCTGCCTCAGGTACGAAAGCGCGTCCTTTTTCAAGATGTGCCCCAAGATTTTTGGGCCTATAGTGCCATTCAATATGTAGCGACGACTATTCCCCAGCTTATGGGGGGTTATCCAGAGGATAGGTTTCACCCAGAAGAGCCGATTTTGAGAGTTGAAGTACTGGTGAGCTTGGCTAATTTATTACCAGAAGTACCAGAGGTAGATATCGTCCAAATGTTAGAGAGCTATGAAGACCGAGAAGAAATCGCCGATTATGCCTTAGAAAAAGTAGCGATCGCCACTCAACATCAGATGGCGATCAATTATCCCCAGATTAGGCAACTCCATCCCAACCGACCGGCGACCCGTGCAGAAGTGACAGCCCTCATCTATCAAGGCTTAGTCAAAACCGGTCAAGCACCTGAAGTGAGATCGCCCTATCAGGTTAATCCTTAAATTCCTAGCCTTGGAGTACAGTAGGGAATAGGGAGTCGGCAGTCGGCAGTCGCTTACAAGGGTTTTCCCTATTCCCCATTCCCTATTCCCTACTCTCTACCGCCCAGCGCTATACAGTCCCAAGGGAGCATCGATTACCCAAACTAAGTATCTTCGGACTGCAACAAATTTCTGACTATTTCCATCAGGAGAAACGCATTATTCAATCCCCTAAGCCATTCTTTATCCCGATTAGCCCTAGGGAATCGCGTTAATCTAACAGAAGAGTCATTCTTCCATGGCTGACTTTGGGCACAAAGGTGTTGTTTGAAAAATGCCTTTTCCATCTCTTGATTGTTTTCCGGACACACTTGCCTGCCTCTAAAAGTTGCCCACAGACTTTTGGGAGGATGACCACTCACCTCCAGGGTCAAACGGTGTTATCAACCCCTCTCAATTGAGCCAAAAATGCTGAACCGTCAAAACCACCCGATCAACCCCTTGACTTCAACTCCAGGATGGCAACGCTGGATTGGAGGTGCTTTTGCGGCACTGGTCTTAATGGGACTAGAGGGTATCGGTCTGGTCAAGCAACTCGAACAGTTAGCCTATCGAGGTTTGTTTCAGTTACGGGGAGAAGAATCTTGGCATAGCCAAGTGGTCATCGTGGGTATTGATGAAACGACACTGAAAAATCGGCAAAACTCTGATAGTCCCCGGCAAATTTATACCACCCTTTTAGAGCGTTTAGCCCCCAGTCAGCCCCGGATGGTCGTGTTGGATATTTTAATGCACGATCGCTCCCCCGACGATCTACAGTTGGCTCAAGCGATGCGTCAAGTTCCCGTGGCACTGCCAGTATCTTGGGATAAGCAAGGGAATCAGAAAGATCCGATTCCAGAATTGGCAGCCGAGGCTGTGGTCATGGGGCATGTGGTGAGTCGTCAAGATTCTGATGGCTTAACGCGCATAGTAGTCCCCCAATTGGGGCAGATCCCGGCCCTTGGAGTGGCAGTGGCCAATGAGGTGATGGATCGGCCTCTGGAGTTGGATCGGCAGGGCTCTGAACCCCTATGGATTAATTGGCCCGGATCGGTGAACCATTTGCCCCAATATGAATTGTTCGAGGCCATTGAAGGGAGAGTGCCGATCAAGGAATTCCGGAACAAAATTGTGATTGTAGGCGCGAATGTGACTGGGTTTAATCCCGTGTTAACGCCGTTTGATATTAACCCTCCAGCCAGTGGCATTTATGTTCATGCGGCGGTGGTGAGTAATGCCTTATCGAATAATGGATTACAACAGGTGGGAGCATTTTTGCATCCAGTTTGGATCAACTTACTCTATTTCGCGGGGGCGATCGGTTTGAGTGCAACGCTTGTATTTTGGTCATTCCGTAACCAAATTATCGTTGTGCTGGGTTTGGGGGGAGTATGGCTAAGTATTGGTTATAGTGCTTTTCATTTTTATTATCTTTTACCTGTTGTCTCACCTTTGGTGTTGTTGGGTTTAACGCTGTTATTAGTGACACTTCAAGATCGATTGAAGATGAAGGCGATGTTGGTAGAACAGGAAAAGCAGTTATTTGAGTCCGCGTTTTACGATCTAGCTACGGGTTTACCTAATTATGCTCTGTTTATGGATCGCTTGGAGGGGGTACTCTCCCGTACTCGCGAACAATCTCAGCCGCCTTTATTTGCGGTATTTTTTATTTATATCGATCGCTCTAAGGTGGTTAATCCGGATTCGGGACATCGGTTAAGCAATGAGTTGCAGGTGGCGATCTCTAGTCGCATTGAAGAGGCATTGAAGCGATCGATGGCTCATTCCCCTCACCCCCTTTTGTCTCCCCATTCTGCCCATTTTTCTCCTCGTTCTGAGATCTCGTCTGTACCGACTCAATTTACCATCGCTCGGTTAGATACGGATACATTTGCGGTATTGGTTCATGCTCTTTCCTATTCCTCCCAGGCGATCGATGTGGCTCAAACGATTTATCAAACCCTCTCCCATACTTCGGTGTCTGAGGGGTTGTTCACTAACCCAATTGAGCCAGATGAAGCGATCGGTTTACTCGAAGAAAATTTATCAGCAATGACTGCTTTTATCGGGGTCGCTTTATCAGCCGTTCATTCTGATTTTGAACAAGTTTCCGTTAATATCTATTCCCAGGCGGAAAGTATGCTCAGGGATGCTGAAATTGCCATGTACCAAGCTAAGGTTAAAGAGGGAAATCATTATGCTATTTTTGACCAAAATCTCCACCATGCAGAAATCCAAAGATTAGAACTCGAACTCGATCTACGACGAGCGATTAATCGCGCTAGGCGACAACAGGAAAATTGGTCGGGTTCGATCAACAATTCTAATTGTTCTCCTGCACATTTTTCTTATGCCTCGGAGCAATGGGGATCGGAATTGGAAGCTCAAAGCGATTTTCGTCTCTATTATCAACCTATTGTTTGTTTTAGCACCGGTCGAATTAGTGGATTTGAAGCCTTAGTGCGCTGGTATCATCCTACCCGTGGCATGGTTTCCCCAGTCGATTTTATTCCTCTGGCTGAGGAAACAGGATTGATTATGGCTTTAGGAGATTGGATTTTAAAAACAGCCTGTTATCAGTTGCGAGAGTGGCAAAATAAGTTTCCCCATGGTTTGGAGGTGACTATGGTGGTGAATTTATCGAGTTTGCAGTTACATAATCCCCAGCTCGTGAGTCAGATCCAAACCTTACTCGATGAAATGGATTTAGATCATCGTTATTTGAAGTTGGAAATCACCGAAAGTGGATTGATGGAAAATGAAGACATAGCCTTAGACTTACTGAAAACTCTTAGAGAAGCGGGAATTCAGTTGAGTATTGATGATTTTGGGACAGGTTATTCTTCATTGGCACGGTTACATAATTTGCCAGTGAATACCTTGAAAATTGATAAGTCGTTTTTGGAGAGGACGGCTCTAGATCATGAGAGTTGGGAAATTATTGAAACGATCATTATTTTAGCCCATAAATTAGGGTTGACAGTGGTAGCCGAAGGAATTGAAACGGGAGATCAGTTTGAGTTGCTTCAAAGGCTTAGTTGTGATTATGGTCAAGGGTATTGGTTATCACGCCCGATAGATGCTTCAGGGGCAACGGCGTTGTTGGCGAAAAATCCACAATGGTAGTACAGTGCTAGTGCGAAGCACTAGGGAATAGAGAATACAGCGATCGCAAGCTCCGAAAGTGACAGAAGGATTACAAATGTTTTTCATAGCAGTGCAAAGCACTTTATGCATCAACTGGGAGAGTCTTGGGCGAAGGCTTGAAGTTTCAAATAAAACTCAGAAGTGGGTAAACGAGGCGCAAATCGATCGATGGGGAGTCGATCCGATCGCCCATTCACCCCATCAGAGTCTAACTCAAGGGCGATCGCTGGATCTTCAGACTCTGAATTCAGGCTTTTTTCTTCTTCTTCAATATCGACTTCTTCAATAATCGAATCAGTCAGTGTGGGTAAATTCTGTTCTAGTCCACTCTCATCAGAAACTTCATTGAGCAACCGCTCCTCTTGCGCTTCAACTTGGGGGAGTAACTCAGGAACAGGAGGGCGCATTTCCAGAGTGAGATTGAGATACTCTAAAGGCAGTAACTCTTCTGGCAATTTACTACAGACAATCTTCTCAAACTCATGATTAAAGTGACAGATGGGTTGTCCCCGTCTAGCCCAAAGATTCAAAATTTGCTCAATCGAAATTATTTTATATCTGCCTTGATATAAAGCTTCTACGATCGCCAACCGCAGCCAATCGCCCTTAAACCGATCGAGCCAGTGCTGTATACATTCTTCCACGCGATAGCGATCTAAATCAAAGCTATAGTAAATCAGCAAAGCCGGAACATAGGAGAGCGATCGCATTTCGGAGACACTTCGCCCAACCGATACGCTCTCCAGAAAAATAATCCATGGGTTTGCTGATGCGATCATGGGAGAATGGGGAATAGGGAATTAAAATTAAAAAGATTGAATCACGGTTGGAGTAGCTTGGCGAATATTCGGACTGGAAAAAGACTCACTCACGCCACTCCAATTAAAATCACCTAAGCGAAATCCAAGAGCTGCTAAACCCAAATCTGGATTATAGCGAAAGGTCAAGCCATAGGTGCGACGACTATATTCAATCATATAATCCGTACTAATGGTTTTTCCTGTATCTAGATTAAACCCAGCACGGGCAGCGATGCGAATAGGGCCATAAAGTTGTTGATTGACTTCGAGTTGCAGAACCCGCACATCAGCTACTCGATCAAACCGAAAGGGGGATTCTCCAGTGGGGATAAATTGGGAATAGAGGATACTAAATCCAGTGTAGTCTAACCAGGAGCGGGAGAAATGGCCAAATTGACCTTGAAACCCCATTAACCCCTGTAAATAGGATTGACTCTCGCCATTGCTATAAAATCCCGCTGTTCCAGTCAATCCAGCTAAAAATTGTACATAAGGAATGACGGGTTTAGGAGTATATTTGAGTCCCTCTGTGGGAGTAGGAGGCAAGGGTTCCCCCTTCCAAAGGGAAAAGGGACGACGCACAGTGGCACTCATTTGGGTCCGATTTAAGGACACTCGATCGTCACTTAAATCTGACGGATCTAATAAGTCTAGGCGATCGGTTGGCGCATAGATATTTTGGAAACTGGCTTGATAATTGACTGCAATTCCCGTATCGGCAATATAAAGAATGGGAGAAGCAAACACAACTCCCACACTGCGATCGACGGTTTGAAACCCTAGGGAGCCATTATAAAACCGGTTGCGATAGGTATATTCAGCACTCAAGGTATGATTGGCAATCTGGTGTTGTAATTGCACATTTGCTCTGGCTGTATCACCCGTATTATTGAATCCGGCTAAATTGACATTGGCTTGGAACGTGGTTTGAGGGGCTAACCTGGCATCCAAAGATGCTCTTAAACCGATCCAACTCCAGAAAGAATTGGTTTGTAAGTCTTCCTCGGATACACTGTCTGCATCTCGGTTATCACTCGAGAATCCTAAAGCGCGTTGAACCAAGAATTGGGGAGCTAAACGCAGGGAAAACCGGCGAGTTTCAATAACTTCAAAACTGCGTTCAATAAACAAGCCTCCACGATCGCGGTTATCGTACCCTAAAGTGGCGATCGCCGGATCGCGCTCTTCTCGACTAATAATCAGGCGATTTCGCAAGAGGGGAACCCCCACCCGCTGATCGAACACCAACCGGGGGCGAGTCATTAACACTTCATCCTCTAGGGGAGAAATGCGCGTTAATTGAGCGCGATCGGCTCGTACCTCTAACTCTGGGGGGGAAAAGGGATCGTTCGTAAACCGAATATTCGTGGCTTGCCAACCTTCGGGCGTAAAATCCAACTGTTCTGCCTCAAACCGCACCCGTCGGACCTGTCCCCCTTGTTGTACGCTGGTAGTTGCAGCGCTCCCTCCACCCCCGACATTAATAATCACACCTCCAGCATCCGTGACATCCGTAGGGGGTTGATCGAGGAGAATTCTTTCTCCTGGAGGAAGAAGTTGGGAATCGGGGTTATCGTCCCTAAAATCGAAATCCGTTCCAGCGGTGGGAATATAGACTACGCCCCTTGCCTCTTGAATGGTTCCTGTCCCTTGGACAAAGTTATAGAGAAAGCGAGAGCCTAATAAAATTTGTTCGCCACTGACTAAAGATACATTGCCTACTGCCAGAGCCAAGCGGTTAATCAGGTTAACCTGTAGCTTATCCGATCGCAAAATTGCATCATCCAAGAGCATTTCCACGTTGCCCTCAGCCGTGAAAATTTGCCGTTCATCATCAAACTCCTGGCGATCGGCGGTTAATTCAATTACCGCGTCTTGTCCTGGAGGGGCGATCGGAATCTCAATCTCTTCCGGTTCGGCTGATTCAATCGGGATGGGCGTTTCTGAGCTAGACTCGGGTTCATCGGTGGATAGCGAGGGCCGATCGTCATTCAGGGGCGAAATTTCGGAAGCAGGAAGAGCATCCAATGCAGGGGTTTGGGCGATCGCTTCCCGTTTTTCCGATAAGGCTTCTTCAATTGCCTCAGAAACTGGTGTAGTTTGCCATGGGGAGTGACGTTCAATCAGCGGTAATTCTGGCTCAACTGTTGGCTCCAGACTCAGATCGCTAACTCCATAAGCATCGGCAACCGGTGCAACCTTCTCCTCCCAACTTACCGATAACCGACCTCCTAACGCTGAAGCCTCCGTACTGGCAACTAAGCGTTCATCTTCTGGAGAAGAGAGTTCCGGAGGGGCAATGGGTGATAGCGTCTCTCCACCAACCCAACTCAACTGTTCTGGTTTAACCACAGCGCCTTCTGGAGCTGAAATGAGTTCAGGACTATATACAGTCTCTAAAGTACAGCATTGTTCGCTCTTGTCGAGTCCACTCAATCCCCCTTTCCTGTTGGCTTGGGGAACATTCCTCTTTTCAAGGAGGACTTGCTCCTGCTGCACCTCTTGTTTTAGGGGGGTTGGGGGAATCAATGCAGGACTTTCTACAATAGCCATTGGTGCAGGAGCAACCCAATCTATCCCTTCAGTTGGCTCGGTGGCACTGATGCTTTGATGGGGAATAGCATGAACAACTGGCGGCAATTCAGGGGGGACAGGATAGGGCATAGATTCGATGATTCACTCCAACACCTTGCCCAGTATAGCGCTACAGGCTGACGCGGGGACGTGGGGACACGGGGATGCGAAGACACGGGGACACGGGGACACGGGGACGCGCGCTATATTACCGATTGCCTATCAAAATCGCCCAAACTAAACTCAATGCTTCTGTCCATTCCACGACTGCACCATAGGTATCTCCGGTATGTCCTCCGAGTTGATGATTGAACCACCATGCGCTTCCTCCGGCGATCGCCGCCCAGCCTAATGTTAAGCTGAGAATCTCGATACTCTGTTGGGGATTGAGCGCTGCTTGTCCACCACTCAGAGCAATGAGCAGAATCAAGGATGGTAAAACATCTTTATAGGATTGAATCGCTGCTTTATGAAAAGCTCCTTTTCCCGTCGGTTTGAGATAGGGATAGCGCCAAATTGCCCAAAGTTGTCCGGCTCTTCCCCATGCAGGAATGGCGATCGCTATCCACAGGTGTTGGGGGGCTAAGGAACTCATAGCCGCCGTTTTCAGTAATAGAATCAGGATGGCGGACATCGCTCCAAATGCCCCCGTCACGCTATCGCTCATCACCTCTAAACGGCGATCGCGATCCATCACACTTAAACCATCAGCCGTATCCATCGCTCCATCTAAGTGTAATCCCCCAGTGATGGCAACCCAGAGGGCAATAATTACGGAACTACGGGTAAAATTGGGCATTCCTACAGACCATAAACACCAATTCATCACCCCTAATATTGTCCCGATCAGCATTCCTACTAGAGTCGCAAACCTGGCTATTCCGGAAAACTCTAAGGGCCAAGAGCGAGGAATCGGTACACTTGTATAAAAAACAATTGCCCCACTGATTCGCCAGATCCATATCATTGCCACTCCCCCCATGCTCTATGTTAATCTGCCAATAGACATCTACTCTGTTTTCTTGGTCGTTTATCTGCATTTTCCCTCTATTCAGAGGTGAGTGTCATCAGAAAAACGGCGACTAGATAGCTGCCATTTTACTTACGCGATCGATACTTCTAATTCGATCAAAAAATCCGTAGAATCTGGCAAGTATCGGCCAAAGAGTTAGGATAGAATTGTCTCATAGGCTACTTCAATAGGCCATTCTATCTTAGGGTGCAGTCTTGGGATGTCAAATCGTCAGTAGTCTTGTCGTCCTCTTTTGAAATTAGAGAGTTTTTCCCATGAGTTACGATCAATTACCTGGCAATACACGGTTACCTGCTCCTTGTATTCTCAACAGAGGGATCGTTGTGAATCCACAGGATATTCAGAAAGTGATTGGGGATCTCCATCGTGTCCGTTATGTTGAACTGTTCGATCGGCAAACCCAAGCTACTGGCGAAGCGTATATCCAAGAAGTGTTTACCGATCCACTGCGATCGACTATCCTGGCGAATCATACGTTATATCTAAATATTCAAAGCTTTGATTATTTAGAACTGAAAGAATCTGACGACCAAGAAACCTATTTTGATTTAGTTCAAGAAAATCGTATCCTGCGGTTAATTCCTCTCTCTAATCCCCTGCAAAACCAACCGGTTAGTTCCTTAAATACGGCTGCTCTAGAAGTGATGATGGCAGAAGTTTTAGCGGCTAATTTAGATGTACAAATGGACGATGACGAACCCTTAGCCTAAGATTCGGAAATGGGTTGAAGTGACAAAGATTTAAAGGGTGACTGGAGATTCTACATACGCGTTCGGTTCTGGCAGCGTAAATTCAATGCCACATTCTATTCGTTTTTTGGTAACTTTATAATTGGCGAGTTCAAGTAAGCGTTTTCTCAAGGGAATCCAAAGATGAATCATCCCCCAGAAAGAGAGACGATCGCCGCGATCGCCACTGCTATTGTGCCGCAAACGGGTAGCGTGGGAATTGTTCGACTATCGGGAAGCCAAGCATTAGAGATGGCTCAATTGCTCTTTGACGCTCCTGGAAATCAGCCTTGGAAGAGCCATCGTATCCTTTATGGTTATATCTGCGATCCGCAAACGGGTTCAACGGTGGATGAAGCCTTATTGATGATTATGAAAGCGCCCCGCTCCTACACCCGTGAAGATGTGGTGGAATTTCACTGTCATGGGGGCATCATGGTGGTGCAACAGGTGCTGACACTTTGCTTAGAGCAAGGCGCTCGACTGGCGCAACCGGGCGAATTTACCCTCAGAGCATTTCTCAATGGACGTATTGATTTAACTCAAGCGGAAAGTATCTCAGATTTGGTGGGGGCGAGATCGCCTCAAGCCGCGGAATTAGCCTTAGCCGGAATTCAGGGAAAGTTAGCTTCTCCCATTCGTCAGCTACGCAACACCTGTGTGGATCTGTTGGCGGAAATTGAAGCGAGGATTGATTTTGAAGACGATCTTCCCCCTTTGGATGAACCATACATCATCCGTGCAATCAACCAAGTATTAGATCAATTAACGGATATTTTAGCCACGGCTAATCAGGGGGAACTGCTCCGCAGTGGATTAAAGGTGACGATTGTCGGTCGCCCCAATGTGGGAAAATCGAGTTTACTCAATGCTTGGAGTCAGAGCGATCGCGCCATCGTTACCGATCTACCGGGAACCACCCGTGATATTGTGGAAACCCAGTTAGTGGTGCGGGGAATTCCGATCCAAGTTTTAGATACCGCAGGCATTCGGGAAACTGGCGATCGCGTAGAAAAAATTGGTGTCGAGCGATCGCGCCAAGCCACGCAAAAAGCCGATCTGATTCTGTTTACCCTCGACGCTGCTGCCGGATGGACGGCGGAAGATCGAGCTATTTACGAGCAACTGCCCCCCGAAAAAACGATCCTCATCCTCAATAAAATCGATTTAGTTGGCGATCTGCCCTCTGGTTTGCCTGCCGATATTGTGGCGATCGTCAAAACCGCAGCCGCCCACAAACAAGGCATTGAAGATCTAGAAGAAGCAATGATCACGGCTGTTAATGGAGGGAGCTTGCAAGCAGCCAATCTTGATATTGCCATTAACCAGCGCCAAACTTCCGCCCTTACCCGCGCTAAAGTCTCCCTAGAACAAGTTGAAGCTACCATTGCCGAACAGCTCCCCCTCGATTTCTGGACGATTGACTTACGAGGAGCAATTCAAGCCTTGGGTGAAGTCACGGGAGAAGAAGTTACTGAATCTGTATTAGATCGGATATTTAGTCAGTTTTGTATCGGGAAATAGGGACATGAAGGGTTGCATTAACCCCATCTTATGATGGCTCTATTCATGTAGGTTTTTTGCTAAAATATTAATAAATTGTTAAGATAATCCATAAGTACCCTGGGTCAAGTTGCCACAGGGGATTGCTAGAGGGGAATTGCCCTATGACAATTGAACAATCGTTTTACCAGCAACTCCGTCAGCGAGGATACTGGGATCAGACCGAGAGATTATCGGCTTGCGATCGCCAGAGTACCTTGGCCTTAGCGTGGTCAAATCCGAATTTGACCAGAGATCCTGGCACCATGTACAAACTGGTGTGGCTCCTATCTTCCACCAGCAGACGGAAACGGCTCAGTGCTATTGATTTACGGATTTTAGACCGCACAGCTACTGATTTGGCAACTCAAGGTCAACTGCTACCTGCCACAAAATCTTATGTTAAGTATTTGTGGCAGCAAGTCTATACCCAAGAGTATGCCCAAGCGCCTGTCCATGAATAATCAATAGTTAACAATGATTAATGGTTGATTCGTGCGATTAGCTTGTGCAAGGCAGCTCGATTGAGCTTGCCTTGGGGAGATCGGGGGAGTTTCTTAACTGCAACCCAAGTCTTGGGTTGCTTATAACGGCTGAGATGGGGTGCGATCGCCTCTCTTAGAGTATCTGAAGTTACATATTCATCCTGGGGCACATACACCGCCGTTACCCGTTCCCCCCAGTCTGCATCAGGAAAACCCAGGACTGCCACATCCTGAACCAATTGTGTTGCCCGGATTGCCGCTTCCACTTCCTGGGGAAAAACCTTCTCTCCCCCAGTCACGATCGTCTGACTGTGGCGACCGAGAATATACAGATATTTTTCGCTGTCAAAATAACCAATATCATCTGTTAAGAAGGAGCGATCGCCGGGAAAGGGATGGGGAAAATACCCTAAAGCGAGGGATGGGGAGGCGATCGCCACTCGTCCCGGTTGCAGCGTGGGTAAGGGGTTCCCCTTCTCATCTTGGATCGTAATCTGAGCATGGGGTAGGGGTTGACCGCAACTGATATTACCCGCAAAAAAGCGATCCGGTTTCAGGGTTACCACTTGGGAAGCCGTTTCCGTCATGCCATAGGTGAGCGCCACAGGTATTTTAGCCTGTTTTGCCTGTTGCAATAATTCTGGCCAAGCCGGCGCTCCTCCCAACAGAACCGCCCGAAATTGAGATAAGCAAGAGCAAGAATTGGATAACAAGCGCTTAAGTTGGGTAGGAACCAGAGAAATAAAATAATTTTGCGGATTAAAAGGAAGGAAACCCGTCAGAGACAGATACGGCACAAGGGCTAGAGTTCCTCCTGTGAGCAAGGTTCGCATCACTTGCATCAGTCCACTGACATGATAGAGGGGAAGCGTGCAACAGCAGTCAATAGCATCAGATAGCACAAACTCCTCTGTTGTAAAAGAGGACTTTGATCCCTTTTTTAAGGGCGATTGAGGGGAATGAATATATCTTGAATCGTTAAAATAGCGGGTAAACCCTTCAACAGAGGCGCTTAGGGTTCCCCAAGTATGCATTGCAAAGCGAATCTTTCCCGACGATCCTCCTGTCGCAATCATTACAGTACCAGGAAATGACGGCGGCGGCGGTGCTTCTATTGGGGAACAGGGGACAGTTCCCCACACCAGTTGGGGTTGAACCTGTTCCCACACTTGTCGCCATTCTGGAGCTTTCCACTGGGGGTTACCGAGAAAAACCGGGGTTTGGGTAGCAATAGCAGCGAAAAAGCCAGCCAGGAAAGGAACGGGTTCAGATTCATTGAGCAGCAGTCTGGGAGGAATGGCATATTGGCCCAAATGCTGATATTTTTCCCAGAATAGGGGATAAAGGCGATCGCCCTGGGGACAAACCAGATGAAAGGATTGGACTAAATCAGCGATCGCCGTCTCAACCATGACCGATTACCCATTACCATTCCTATAGGCTGCCATTAAATGGGCCAGAATATGGGCAATATTCCACGCATCATCAATCCCTCGATGGTGGGTTCCGATCAGAGGAAGATTCAGCAAGTCTAAGGCTTGCGCCATCCCCACTTCTTTCGGTAAACCGTGGAGAACCGTCAAGAGAGTTTTAATATTAATATGTCGAGTGCTAAAAGGATAGGGCACTTCCAGCATTTCACATTGCTTCTCAAACTGAGTGCGATCGTAGTTACCATAACTTGCCCAAACTCGCTTATGAGTGTGATACTCACTTTGCAGGCGATCGCACGCTTCCCGAAAGCTCACTCCCGTATCCACTTGCTCTTGAGTTAATGTAGTCAGTTGAGTACAAAACTCACTCACCTTAGAAAGCGTCGGTTTAACTAAAATACTATCCTTTTCTAAAGGTTTACCCAAGGTTAAATCAACCGTAGCAATTCCCACTTCAATAATTTCATGGTGTTCGCCAGGTGGCGATCGTTTACGCCAGCAGGTGGCTTCAATATCAATAACAACAATGCGATCGAGTTTAGGCATACCTTAAAAGTGAGTTATCCAATAATCTAGGATCTAATCTTTTCACAAACTGGGTTTCTAGTTTCCCATCCTATACCTCTTTTGTTTACTCTTCCCATCTCCCCATCTCTCCATCTCCCCATCCCCATTACCAGCGCGTAACGCCCGATCGCGCTAGGATAAGAAATATTAACAAATAGCCATTCAATAGCAATCCTAGTCTATGGATACACCGATTAAGGCCGTACAATCTCCCTATTACGGAGATGCCTATTATCGAACACCCCCCCCAGATCTAGCCTCCTTACTCCTCAAGGAGCGCATCGTTTATTTAGGGATGCCCCTATTTTCCGACGATCAAGTCAAACAACAAGTTGGTATCGATGTCACCGAACTGATTATCGCCCAACTGTTGTATCTACAGTTTGACAGTCCCGAAAAACCGATCTACTTCTACATCAACTCCACTGGAACCTCCTGGTATGGAGGAGAAGCCGTTGGTTTTGAAACCGAAGCCTTCGCCATCTGCGATACCCTCAGTTACATTAAACCTCCTGTGCATACTATTTGCATTGGTCAAGCCATGGGAACTGCATCGATGATCCTCTCGGCAGGGACTAAAGGCTGTCGCGCAAGTCTGGGCCATGCTACCATCGTCCTCAATCAACCGCGCACAGGTACACAAGGGCAAGCCACGGATATTCAAATTCGGGCGAAGGAAGTGATCGACAATAAACAGACCCTGCTTTCGATCTTATCCCAAAATACGGGCCAAACTGTAGAGAAAATTGCCAAAGATACCGATCGCATGTTCTACCTAACTCCTGAAGAAGCCCAAGAATATGGATTGATTGATAAAGTATTAACCAGTAGCAAGGATCTTCCCCAACCCATGCCTGCCCTGAGTTCTTAACCCTTGGGCAATTGAACGTTGATTGACGTTTATCCTTTTGTTTTGTTGTTCATTTTTTGGTATTTTCTTATGCCTATCGGTGTTCCTAGTGTTCCCTATCGTCTCCCTGGAAGTCCTTATGAGCGGTGGATTAATATTTACGATCGCCTCTATCAAGAGCGGATCATCTTTCTCGGCCGTGAAGTTACGGATAGTTTAGCCAACCAACTGGTAGCGGTAATGCTCTATTTAGACTCCGATGACCAGAATAAGCCCATTTACTTGTACATTAATTCTCCTGGTGGTTCGGTGACCGCAGGCATGGCCATTTACGATACCATGCAGCACATTAAATCAGAAGTGATCACCATCTGTGTGGGGTTAGCCGCTTCCATGGGAGCCTTTTTACTGGCGGCGGGGAGTCCAGGTAAACGGTTGGCACTGCCCCACTCTCGGATCATGATTCACCAGCCCCTCGGTGGTGTAGGGAGACGACAAGCGACGGATATTCAAATTGAAGCTCAACAAATTCTCCGCACTCGCTCCCAGTTGAATGAACTAATGGCGAAACACACCAAACAACCCCTAGAGAAAATTGAAAAGGATACCGATCGCGATTATTTCATGTCTGCTGAAGAAGCGAAAGAGTATGGTCTCATCGATAAGGTGATCGTAGACCGGGTTTAGTTGAGTGATGGATAACAGAGTAGACTTCTTGCAGAAGCTAGGTAGAAGTTAGGCAATAGGTAATAGTCAATCAGAATATAGGATGACTGCATTACTATTCCTTTTCTGCTCACTGATGCAAGAGGTCTATTCAAAAATACTATATATGCTGTACATGCTGTATAGTCTGTTATCCTCAATTTGAGAGGATGAGGAGTGTTTTTATTTTCACTGTTTGTGGATGGATATTGCCTATTATTACCGAGTTTTGAGCTTAAAACCAGGGGCCTCGTTTGCGGAGGTTAAAGCTTCCTATCGACGTTTGGCGCGAGGATGTCATCCTGATGTTAATCCGGGAGATAGACAAGCCAAGGAGAAGTTTATTCAACTCACGCAAGCCTACGAAATTCTCTTAAAAGAAATTTCTGAGGTAGCCAATACAGAAATAGGATTTGAAGCGTTTTCTCACTCTTCCCCTGAACCCACCGTAACGCCTACTCCCTCCCCTGCGCCTGCTCCCCGGAAGGTGAAAATTCCTCCCTTAAACCCCCAGGATAAACGGTTAAAGCAAAGTGCCTATGAGCAATTACGAGAGTTTTTAAAAACGAAGCGTTTTCCCCGGGCGATCGCCTTAGTGGAAGCTCTGCGCGATCGCCTCCCCATCGATCCAGAAGTGCGTCAATGGCAGGCGATTACTTATCAATCCTACGGTCAACATTTACTCAAACAAAATCAACTCGAAAAGGCGCAACTCTATCTGCAAAGAGCCAGACGCACGGACCCCCACAACCGCCGTTTGTGCCTAGAAGTTGAACAAGACCTCAACCGGTTGGGAGTCCAATCCTCCCATCAACAAGTGTAATCATGAATGATGAATTAATTGTGAGGATTCAGGGGAGAGAGCAGTTGTTTTAAGCGCCGAATTTGTTCCGAGGTTCCCATACAAATGAGTAAATCTTGGGGGAGTAATAGGGTTTCTCCCGTTGGCGCTCCGATCACGGTTCCATCCTGGCGACGGATGGCGAGGACCAGAACACCAGAGCGCGATCGCAGTTGCATTTGTTGAAGCGATTGGCCAATATAGGGACAGCGATCGCTATCAATCCCGAATTCTTCAATCAATAAGGAGCGATTTTTGCCCGTGATCATACCATCAACGAAATGCATCACTTGAGGTCGTAAGGCAGCAGTCGCCATTTTGCGTCCAGCCGTCGTATAAGGAGAAACGACGGCATCTGCTCCTCCTCGATAGAGTTTCAGTGCTGCTTCATCCGTACTAACGCGGGCGATCGTCCTAATTTGGCTATTGAGACTTTTCGCTGATAAAACCGTGTAGAGATTCTGTGCATCAGAAGGTAGAGCAGCAACCAAACAACACGCTTGATTAATGCCTGCTCTATGCAACGTATCATCTAAGGTGGCATCTCCTTGGAGGATAAGATACCCTAAACTTTGAGCCGCTTCTAGAGCCTCTGGTGAAGAGTCAACAATTACAAAGGGAACGCCTTCTTCATGGAATTCTAGGGCAATCTGTTGCCCAGTACGACCAAAACCGCAAATAATATAATGGTTGATCAAGTTTTTCAGCACTTTCTGTTTTTGTCGCAAACGTATTCCATCTTGAAAATAGCCTTGCAGGAAGGCTTCTGTAAACCGATTGACAATATACCCAATGCTAATCACTCCAAAAAAAATCAGGGCGATGGTAAAGATTCTCCCCCGTGATTCCATTGGCTCTACTTCGCCATAACCCACCGTTGTTAGAGTAATAATGGTCATATAAAAGGCATCAGGAAAAGACCATTTTTCTAGAACCATATAGCCGATGGTTCCCCATATGCAAACGAATCCTAGGGCAAGAACACCGACCAGGAGTTCCCGTTGCATTCGCTGATACTGTTGTTCGATGGAAGACACGTTTTATGGGTAATGGGTAATGGGTAATAGGCAATGGGTTATGCCCCCACTTTCCTATATGCCACCGATCTTTACAGTCCAATAATATCTTACACTTGTGGTGTAAAATTAATCGGAAACTTAAGGTTTGTATAAAGTGGGGAAAGTGATGGGTGAAATGGGGCAACTCAAAGCGATTATTTTTGATGTGGATGGAACCCTGGCAGAAACAGAACGGGATGGTCATCGTGTAGCATTTAATCAGGTTTTTTCTAATGCCGGGTTACCGTGGCAATGGTCTGCTGAGTTTTATGGGCCACTTTTAGAAGTGTCGGGAGGAAAAGAGCGCCTGGTTTCTTATGTTCGCCGGTATCATCCCCAGTTTGAGCCTCCAGTGGAGTTGGAAGTATGGGCTGCCCAATTACATCGCCATAAAACGAAGTATTATCGACAGTTTCTTTCCAAAGGTTCGATTCCCTTACGACCGGGTGTTCAACGGTTAATTGAAGAGGCTATAAGAAAAAATATACGATTGGCGATCGCTACAACTAGCGCCCGACCCAATACCATGGCCTTATTGGAGAAGTTTTTTCACCCAACTACGTTTGAATTGATTGCAGCCGGTGATATTGTACCCCAGAAAAAACCTGCGCCTGATATTTATCATTATGTTCTAGAGCAAATGAATTTATCGCCTAGAGAGTGTTTGGTGATTGAGGATTCCCAAGCGGGGGTGCAAGCAGCGACTGAAGTCGGTTTACCCACGTTAGTAACCCAAAATGAATATACTCAAAATCATGACTTTCCTGGGGCGATCGCCGTTTTAAGCGATCTAGGCGAACCGGATGCTCCGTTTACCGTCATTCGCGGCGATCTGGGAATTTATACGTATACGACCCTAGCAACTTTAAACTTTCTCCATCAGCAGGTCATATCCATTAAACCTTAGAAGCAGTATACCCATTATTCATTAGGTCGATGAGTGGACGGAGGAATCTTCTCCATTGGAATGAGAGCTTCCATTACAGATTTTACAATTGGAGCCGATACCGTACCCCCAAAAGCCCCTGCACTTTTCGGTTCATCAACCACTGCAACGACCACATAGGGGCCATCCGGCAAAATACCAACAAAACTGGTTATTTTTGCTGATTCATAATACCCACCACCAGCATAAGCCTTCTGAGCCGTTCCAGTTTTACCTGCCACTCTATAATTGGGGATCTGGGCAGCTTTTCCACTTCCCCCATCCACTACGGCTT
Source organism: Roseofilum sp. (assembly GCF_982964205.1). Classification (NCBI taxonomy): domain Bacteria; kingdom Bacillati; phylum Cyanobacteriota; class Cyanophyceae; order Desertifilales; family Desertifilaceae; genus Roseofilum; species Roseofilum sp. Next base: position 42,030 of record NZ_CEZBFX010000023.1, read on the forward strand.
CCATCATAGCTAAAACAGCTTCAGTTGTTTCTTGAGAAAACACTCGGCGGGGAGCTTCAATACTTGGAGTATAGTGCAATTGTCCTTGCACATCCCTAAGTCCTTTAACTACATGAGGAGTGACTAAAAATCCCCCATTGGCCAAAGTGGCATGGAGTTGGGCCAGTTTCAGGGGAGTTAAGGATAACCCTTGACCAAAGGAGACAACAGCAGGCTCAACAGCTATATTGACAAAATGTTCTTTCGGTTTGAGGTAACTCGCGGTTTCTCCTGGTAAATCAATTCCCATAACACTTGAAAGTCCCAGATTTTCCAGCCAGTCATAAAAGACTTCTGGCTTCATCTGCTGGACAACTCTAACCATGGCGACATTACTGGAATATTTTATAATATCGGTTAGACTTGATACGCCTCTACCTCCATTCGCATCAAAGTCATAATTCTGAATCGGCCATTCACCGATATAAATCTGTCCTGGATCGTAAAACCGATCGTCAGGTTCAATCGCATCTGCTTCTAAGGCGATCGCCACATTAATCGGCTTAAACGTCGATCCTGGCTCATATAAATCGGTAATTGCCCAGTTTTTTAATAAGCCTAAATCGGCTTTCCAATAAGTATTGGCATCAAATGACGGATATTGCACCAATGACAAAATCGACCCATCGGATGCATCCATCACAATCACCGTACCCCGCTTGGCCTGATATTGTTTCATCTGCTCAGAAAGGGCTAACCGGGAAACCCGTTGCAGCCGGGTATCCAAGGTTAATTGCAATTGCAGGGCATCCATATTCAACAAGGGAGTCGATCCTTGATTGGGTAAAATATCGCCTTCTCCCGTGCGCGTCACTTCGACCCACTCACTAGAGCGCTCTAGAATATTTTCATAGGCAGCTTCGATTCCAGATTGTCCCATCCGCTCCATATTCACATATCCCACCACTTCCGAGACCAGATCTTCTTGGGGATAAATCCGCTCTTGATAGGCATTGAACTCTAAGCCATCAAGAGATAGAGTTTGAATCCGACGGGCAGCATCTTCCGGCACACTATACTGAATCTGAATTCCTGTCGGCCCTTCAGAAAAGCGTTGCATGACTTGATTGGCCGGTATACCTAAAATACCAGAGAGTGCGTTAGCAATCTCTGGCATAGGTCGCTTAAACATGATGGGATGGGCGTATAAGGTAAATCGGGGTTGATCGACTGCCAAAAAATGTCCTTGGCGATCGACAATAGACCGACGGGAAGTCGCCTTCTGTTCTTGACTGCGTTGTTGCTGTTGTGCCTTTTGGCGTAACTCAGCACTCTGAATGACCTGTAAGCTTAATAATTTTAGGCTGAGTCCCAATAAACCAGCAATCAGCACCCCCCAGACGACTACCGATCGCATCTGAGGTACAGCAGCCATTTTTCTGCCCGGCTTTCTAGGGAAAGAACCCGTGGCAATCGCTTTACGTTTGCTCGGCCGAAAAGTTGAGGCCATAATTTCTGAAATAAATTAAATCAATCCCTGAAAAACAAGTGGCTCTAAGCCACTTGTTAAGTATAACTTCATAGACTCATGGTATTAGGTCTTCTAATTGGAAGGCTTAATATCCCCAAGGTTTAGAGGGTAACGGTTCCGGTGCTAAATTAGGCAAAGACTCAGAAATAGCAGGAACCGAACGTTGTTCCACCGGCTCAAGGAAAATCGTAGTCTCTGGATTTTGAGGAACTAAACCGGTATCTTCGGTTTCTGCTTGGGATGCCATCCGATTTTTTAAGATTTCACTAGCCGTAACTAATTGACGCTCATAACGTTCTAGATTTTGCAGATGATCGTATTTTTTCATCCATTCTTGCTGCGTTTGCACCGTTAGACTATAAATTCCCATGGTAGCTGCACCTAAACCTAGGGTACAAAAAAAGAGGACTTTTTCGATCGCCCGTAGAGCGACTACACTCTTTGGTAATTGGTTATGTTTTGGATCTAAGCGTTTAACGGTTCCTGATTGAGTTAATCCCTGAACTGACGTGGCTTTATCGACAACCTGTTGCTGAAAGTGGTCATTTCGAGCCATCTGTGAAGGCACTCTAGAAGAACTAGCCGATGGCGAAGTGGGTGCTATTTTAGGAGCTTGAGGTTGGGAAGAAACTAACCGCAGTCTGGAACGATTCGGGTTGTGTAAACGAGGTTGGCGACGAGGGGAGGAATCGGGAAAGGATTTGAGAGCAACCATGGAATTGAATAAATTTGGGAGTAGTTTAACATTAATGCTCGAGGCTCAGAATCAATGGCTTAACTCATAGGTCAAGGATTCCGTTTAGTCATATTATGGTTTAGATGGGATAGTACTGTCTCCCTTTTGCCGGTTAATTGAAGTTCAGGATAGAGCGTTATGGATCGTGAATCTGGAAAGGATCAAAAGCATCCGCGTGAGGATCGCGATCGCCTGATTGTGGATCAATTGCTCCAACATTCTGGGGAACCGACAGATTTTCATTTAGTAGAATTGGCGCGTCTGAGAATTCGTTACCAAGACTTTCCAGGTGCTAGAGCGCTACAACAGGATTTAAACCGCGCCATGCAACAGTGGAACTTGAATGAGGAAGCCTTATTTGAGCGAACCCGTACCATTCATATCCAAGGATTGGTGTATAAACGAGGAGGCAATCAACAAGAAGATTGGAGTTAGAGCGCTGTGCGCTGTGCGCTAGGGAATAGGGAATAGGGAATAGGGAATAGGTGATCTCCGTGTCTCTGTGTCGTCCATTCCCCATATCTCCCTATGGATTGAAATCCAGTGATGGTGTAGAAGGGGAAAAATCCGCAGAGGGAAACTCTCGATTCAGTTCAAAAAGGGTTTTGGGTTCAATCTTAAAATCTACTTTGATATTAGAGTCCATATCCTGGGCTATGTCCCAGTCCGTTAACTCTGGAGCATTGAATGCCTCAACTTGTGGCAACTGTTGCTGAAGCTTGGGAGATTGCATTTGGGTTTTAATCGGCTCTAAAACCTGGGCAATTTCCGCTTGTTCTTCTAAACGTTCTGTAGAAGAAACCAATTGACCCAAACCATTCACCAAATTACGAATATTCTGGCGAAATTGGGGATCGCCGAGCAAATCATCCATATCTGAGGTGAGTTTTTGGGCATTTTGAAATGTTGATCGAGCTGAATCTAAGGTTTGCTGGAGCATCAACAAAGTCGTAGGATTATTAATGTCATCGGATAAATCCTTTAAGTTAGCAGAAGCTTGGGCAGCATTGGCTGAAAGGGTTTCTAGGTTATTGATCAACTCTCCTTGTTGGACTTGACTGAGAATCGGGGTCAACGTAGATACCGCAATTTTCATCTCCTCGGATGTGCGCTCTAAATTGGCTAAGGTGCTAGTAATATTAGTTCGATTTTGAGCAATCAAACCATTCATATTTTGTAGTGCAGTTTTTAGTTCGGCACTGGTGCTTTCCACTTGTCTAGTCAGTTGGGCACTACTTTCAGTAAATTGGGTAGTTGCTTGCAGGGTGGATTGACGAATTTGATCCGCTGCCGCGCCTACGGATTCAGTTGCATTAGAAATCGTACTAATTTCTCCCTTAGCTAGGGTCGTTAGTTCTGCTAGTTCAGCGCTCAGAACTGTAAAATTTTCAGCCGCAGATGTCGCTCCGTCCAGGGTAGACATCAGACGAGTATAAAATTCTTCCGAACTAAAGAGTTCTGCCATATCTAAACCCCTGCGTAGGAGTTCAACATAGCTGACTCCAATTTGGCCAGAAAGTCGAGTTCCTTCGCAAATAACCACGGTGCGATCGCACTCCTGACTCTGAGCAGAAGTCATATTTGCTGGCACAGAAGATAAGGGAATAATATCGATTGTTGTGGAGCCAACTAAACCGGATTGATTGGCTTCAATGAGCGCATTTTTGGGCATCACCAAATCCCCTTGATGAATATTGACCGTGACATCAACCCCATTTGATCCTGGATTAATCGCTGCCACGGAACCCACTTCGACCCCACGATATCGAACTTCTGCCCCAATTTGCATTCCTTCAATATTGTCAAATTCCACAATTACGGAGTAAATTTGTTTGCTAAAAGTTACTCCGCGTAACCAAAGGATCAGACCGCCAAAAAGTCCCATCCCAACTAAGATAAGTAACCCAACTGAACCTTCTCGAATTGTCCGTTGACGCATGATGGTTTTCGCTTCCCTACAAGATCGTACCCGCTTTATCTTAACTGATGACGGGAATCGGGCCCTCTAAGCTCCCGGCGGCAAATTGACGAATATAGGGATTATCCGTGTCATCAATTTCTTCGATTTTGCCATCCCATTGGACTTTACCCTGATGCATGAAGACGATCCGATCTGTGGTGCGGCGAATGGTACTTTCTTGGTGAGTGACCATCACATAGGTACTACACCCTCCTTGCTTCTCTTTGAGGGAGCGAATCAGGTCTTCCACTACGGTGGAGGCAATGGGATCGAGTCCAGCCGTGGGTTCATCGTAGAGCAGGACTTCGGGATGGTCTTGGGCATCTTGGGGATTTTCCATAATGGCGCGGGCAAAGCTGACTCGTTTGCGCATTCCTCCCGAAAGTTGAGCGGGGAAGCGATCGCTAATTCCCGATAATCCTACTAATTCCAGTTTTGTCTCCACCATTTCCCGGATGTGTTTTTGAGGAATTTTGCCTTCTTGATAGAGTCGAAATCCGACATTTTCCGCCACAGTTAACGAATCAAATAAGGCCGCCTGTTGAAAGACCATACCAATGGTAATCGGGTCTTGGATATCTCCCACTAACCCTTCGCGCTTTTGTCCCGAGACATAAATTTCGCCAGTATCCGGTTGATGTAAACCCGCAATAATTCTTAGGATCGTGGATTTCCCTGTCCCAGAGGGCCCGATAATCCCTAATGCTTCTCCTTTGTAGATCGTCAGGTTAAGGTTATCTAAAATCCTGCTTTGACCAAAGGTTTGGTAAATACCGCGCAGTTCAATTAAGGGTTCACCCATGAAATATGCATAATTTGGCTGGCTTTTGGCAGTATACTCGATTAAGGGCTATTTGCCAATGTGATGCACAGTGTGAAGAATGTCGGGAATGGGATAGTCTTGTAATTGCCTATTGCCTAAGGTAAATAAACTCGCATCAATAACTGCATCTGCAAAATCCTCTTCAGTTTCACTATTTTCTGTGAAAATTGATAGAAATTCATCGATCAACTCATAACATATCGTAATGGTCACTGCATTTGGATCGTAATAAGCATTCGCTTCATCACAAGTGGTGAAAACAACAGTGATATTTGTTGGAAATACAAGTATTTCGTTTAAATCACTTGCCAGATCGTCATAAAACTCAGTCTCAATCAATGCGGTGCGGATATTCGCCCATACTTCGTCGTCGGTTTCCTCATAACTCATAATAATGTCACCCCTATCTTCGATCTGAGATGGGGAGTCATAGGCATCAGATATAATTGTGTTGCCCATCGTGCAATTGCTTAAACCGCCTGATAAAGCTAATGAGAGTACACTTTTTGCTAAATACGGATAGCTCTGCTGGCATACTCTATGAACAGGATTCATCATTAATTTAGTGACATTGGTCATGGGGTGAGGGCAATCCCTCGATGGAATAGAGGCTATATAGAGTATAGTGGCAGCGTCTGGTGCATCAATAAAGGACTTAACTTTGTTCCCTCTTCCCCGTTCCCTGTCGCAGATCGCGGAAACGTCAGCATCTCAAACCGTGACAAAAGGGCGATCGCTTTACGAATAACAACAGTCTCTAGAGAGACCAAAAGAATTATTTTAAGGCAACAACAACTCCTCGATCTTGGTTAAAGTAGAAACAGTGACTTTTTTTTCTGGATCTCCATGCTCAGTTCGCCTCCCCAAGTCTCCCGCACTAACTCAGATTGGAAACGTATTATTCGTGACTTTGAACAAGTCCTTGGCCGTAAAAGCGTCATTCAGCGCAAGGAAGAACTTCTAACCTATGAATGTGATGGATTGACCAGTTATCGGGTGCGGCCGAAACTGGTATTACTGCCGCGGGATACGGAAGAAGTGGCAGCAACCGTCAAATTATGCGATCGCTACCAACTTCCCTGGGTAGCACGGGGCGCAGGCACGGGACTCTCTGGGGGCGCTCTCCCCGTAGAAAATGGAGTCTTAATTTCTACGGCATTTATGCGTAATATCCTAGATATTGACCTGGAAAATCAACAAGTGGTGGTGCAACCGGCTGTCATTAATAACTGGGTAACCGAAGCAGTCAGTGGTGCCGGGTTCTATTATGCCCCCGATCCCTCCAGTCAAATTATTTGCTCCATTGGTGGGAATGTAGCGGAAAACTCAGGAGGAGTCCATTGTTTCAAATATGGAGTCACCACCAACCACGTTCTTGGCTTAAAACTGGTGCTTCCCGATGGTTCTATCGTTGATGTGGGTGGAGAAGTACCCGAAATGCCTGGATATGATCTAACAGGATTGTTTGTTGGTTCGGAAGGAACCCTAGGCATTGCCACAGAAATTCGATTGCGGATTATTAAGCAAGCCGAAGCCATTCAAGTCCTGCTCGCTGATTTTACCAGTATTGAAGCCGCAGGAGCTGCGGTTTCTGATATTGTCAGTAGCGGTATTATTCCGGCTGGTATGGAAATGATGGATAACTTTAGTATTAATGCGGTTGAAGATGTGGTGGCCAGCAATTGTTATCCCAGAGATGCGGTTGCCATTCTGTTAGTTGAAGTAGATGGGTTAGAGGTAGAAGTGGCAGAAAATGCTAAACGCATTGCCGAAATTTGCCGCCAAAATGGAGCCAGAGAGATCAAAACAGCGACCGATCCAGAGGAACGTCTAAAATTATGGAAAGGTCGTAAATCAGCGTTTGCGGCGGTGGGTAAGATTAAACCGGATTATTATGTCCAGGATGGGGTCATTCCTCGAACTCAATTGCCCTATGTTCTGGGAGAAATTGAGAAACTGAGTGAAATCTATGGCTATCCGGTGGCGAATGTATTTCATGCCGGAGATGGAAATCTTCATCCCCTATTGCTCTACGATAATTCTATCCCTGGAGCTTTAGAAACGGTGGAGAAATTAGGCGGAGAAATTCTCAAAATCTGCGTGCAAGTGGGGGGCAGTATTTCAGGAGAACATGGTATTGGGGCTGATAAACTCTGTTATATGGAACAGATGTTTACACCCGTAGATCTGGAAACGATGCAATGGGTGAGAAGTGTGTTTAATCCCCGCGGTTTGGCAAATCCTGGTAAGTTGTTTCCAACTCCCAAAAGTTGTGGTGAAGCGGCTCAGTTAAAATCTCAGTTGGCGCAGGAGAATCTCAAAGTGGATCTATTTTAGGTCTAAAATGAATTCCTAGGGTAAGTATGTTAATGTTTATGGCTCGCGATCGCCTCAGCGATACCGAGTATTGTCTCTATGTTCACTATGATCCGCTCTGCAATCAAATTATCGGCATTCAGTAGGCATCGTATTTTCATTTCGGCGATCGTCATGGCGACGATCGCCAGTTCCGCTATTATTGGGTACTACACTTATCAAAGAGCTTATGATGCTCTGCTCAAGAAACTTCAGAATCATGCCCTGAAAGAGGTTAAGGATGGGGTACAAGAGGTCGATCAATGGATTAGTCAGCGCAAGACAGAAGTCGAAACAATCGCCAACAGTCCCACGGCTCGCTCATTAGATTGGGATCGGATTAAGCCTTATTTAGTCCAAGAAGCCGAAAGAATTGAGCCGTTTAATCTTGGAGCCTTTTTTGAGAAAACAGGACGTTTTCATACCAGTCAAGGGAAGACGAATCAGGCTCAAGATCGCCTGTATTTCCAGCGAGCCATGCAGGGGAAAGTGAATGTTTCCGATCCTCTCATTTCCCGTTCTACAGGGTTATTGCAGATTATGGTCATTGCTCCGATCGCTCCAGATGAACCTTTAGATTATCAGCCACAAGGGGCGATCGCTGCTCCAGTCCCCCTAAAACGTTTAACACAAGTCATTGAGCAGTTATCCTATGGCCCAAACAGTTATGCATTTATGCTGGATTCTCAGGGGCTTCCCATTGTTCCTCGCGATCTGGAAATCTTTGGATTTGAAAGCAATGAACCTACCTCATTACTCAAAAATAAAGATCCAGTACTAAGGCTCTTAGCACAACAAATGGTTAATGGGAATCAGGGAATTAATTTAGTCAATTGGTTAGATCGGAAATACTATCTTGCCTATGTACCCCTAAAAGAAGCCAATTTTTCTGTTGCTTTAGTTATCCCTCGCCAAAATATTGACCAAGATTTGCGACCTTTAAATATTCTGGCGTTTATGATAGTTGCCGTTGTCCTGTTGATGCTATTCGTTGTCTGGCGAGCGCAAAACTGGGAACAAAATTATCTGCGTCAAGCCAAAGAAAAATCAGATAAAAATGCCCATGAGTTAAGCGTAGCTTTAGCTGAATTGCAATGGACTCAAGCACAATTAGTTCAAACGGAAAAAATGTCTTCTTTGGGACAGTTGGTCGCTGGAGTTGCCCATGAATTCAACAATCCAGTCAATTTCATTCATGGAAATTTGATTTACGCCCATCAATATTTTAACGATCTAACAGAATTGGTTAAAACTTATCAAGATTATACGCCTAATCCTCCTGAAGAAATTACTCAAAAGCTAGAGGAAATTGATTGGGATTTTTTAGAGCCAGATTTGCACAAGTTGTTGAATTCGATGAAATCAGGTACTGAGCGAGTTCGACAGTTAGTGAAAGGGTTAAGAACTTTTTCTAGTTTAGATGAAGAAGGTCGTAAATTGGTCAATCTGAATGAGCATTTAGATCTTACATTAAGTATTCTAGTGAACCGTTTAAATCCCAAAGTAAGTAGTCAAAAAATCCTGGTGATTCGAGACTATCAAGAATGTCCTTTAATTGAGTGCTATCCTGGGCTTCTCAATCAAGTTTTTCTTAATCTTTTGAACAATTCAATTGATGCGATTGAAGAAGCTATGCAACAAGGAAAATGGTCAGACAAAGATGTGGAACAACCCACAATTGAGATTAGAACCGAAGTCCTAAAATCCGGGGGAATTAAAGTGACAATCAAAGATAATGGAGTGGGGATTCCGGATCGGATTAGAGAACGAATTTTCGATCCATTTTTTACCACTAAAGTAGTAGGTAAAGGGACAGGGTTAGGCTTGGCAACCAGTTATCAAATTGTGGTCAATAAACATCAAGGTATTTTGGATTATCATTCAACCTTAAATCAAGGCAGTGAGTTTTATCTCCACTTACCATCAACTTACAGCGATTTGTGCTGTTGTAGCAGTAAATGAGTGGGTTATCACACTTCTGTCTTCTCTATCTTTGTCCCATCTTTTTTCAATCCCTCATAGGGATTTATGTTGGTTTCAACTTGA